>DASZLW010000024.1:0-2307 GCA_035552175.1 Gaiellaceae bacterium
GCCGCTCTGCGGCTTCGGCCGGCGCAGTGGTGATCCGAGCTGCGGTCAAGGCAGTGGGAGCGGCAACCGCTGCGGGCGCTGCCTCGGGCTCGGACGCCGGCTGCGCCTCACGCCGAAGGACGGTGTCGAGCGCGCGACGCAGGACTCCGCGAGAGGGTGATGGTGCAGTCGCCGGTGGTTCTGCCGTCGATCCGGCAGGCTCGGGCTCCGCGGGAGCCGGGGAGACGAACGGAACGGGCGCCGGAACCGGAGACCGCGACACCTTCATCGCCGGTCGCTGCGGCCGCGGCGCCTCGGGGGTGCGCGCGACCGTCACCCTCGGGCGCGCCGTGGCTGGCTCGGCGGGTCGTGTCTCGCCCTGTGTGGGAGCAGGCGGCGCCGCAGGTGAGCTCGGGGTGGCCGCAGAGGGAGTCTGCCGCACGGAAACAGGGGTATCGGCACCAAGGGTATGGGCGCCGGGAACGTCGGCGACAGGCGCGACAGGCGGCGGGGACGGCACAGGCGCTCCCGCAGAGGGCTCCGGCGCCTGCGAGGCTGGCTCGGGAGCTGCGGTCGAGGGGGTCTCGCGCGCAGGCATCCCGGGTGCCCGGACCTCCTCGACGACGCGCTCGGAACTCGTAGCGGGCGGCGCGGGCGGCTCGATCGGGGGAGCCTTGAGCGGCGGCGGCTCGAGCGGGCGCTCGACGGGCTTCCGGGCGAGCCTGAACCCTCCGGGAGTCGCCTCCTGCACCTGGCCGCGCATCACCGGCTGCGCCCGGAAGGCGGCCTGAGCCTCCGCGATCTGCGCCTCACGTGCGTCCTGCTCCTCGAGGAACGCGGGACGGCCGGTCGTCATCCCGGCGAGCGCCGCCTCGCCGGCGATCGGGATCCCCTCGGGCCGCCCGTCGCCGAAGATCCAGCGAGCCGCGAACTCGCTCATTCCCGGCGGCCGCGGGATCTCCGCCGCCGCGGACGGGGCGGATGCCGCCCGCCCGATCGACCGCCCCTGCGCGAGCCTCGTCGAGGTCTCGACGATCCGCTCGGGCGTCCGCGCGGACGCGATGCTCTGGGCGAGCCGGAGCCCGCCCGCCCTGGGCGGTGCCGCGTGGCGCGCGAGCACCCTTCCCGATAGTCCACTCAGACGTCCCGGCACGCTGCTCAGTACCCTCCGTTGAGGCGATTGTGGATCGCGTCGGCTTCCTCGAGGAAGCGCCGGCGGTCCGGGTGCTCGAGATCGAGGATCGTCTCGAGCGGCCAGTGGAAGTGGTAGGCGAGCTCGGCCGCCTCCGCGAGCAACTCATGCGGAGACGGCCGCGTCATTCCCCCAGGCGCCTGTCCTCGACTTCGGCGAGGTCGACCTCGAACGACTCGGAGCACGACGGGCAGGTGACGGCCCCGACCGACTCTCCGTCCGTGTTCAGCCGCTCGTAGAGCCGCTGGAGATGATCGAAGTCGGCGGCGAACAGGTTCTCGACCAGGTCCGGCGTCACCTCGGTCACGGGTCCGATGCGGGTCACGACGCGCGAGAGCAGGAGCACCGACAGGTAGGCCTCGTTCTGCCGCACCTCGGCAGAGCGAAGAGGCTCGATCTCGTCGCGCGCCGTCGCCAGGCGCATGGCGCCCTCGCGGTGAACGGTGCCCGCGGGGTCGACGTACCCCCGCGGGAGCGTGAACGCGTACTCGGTTCTCATGCTGCTTCCCCTTTCGAATCGTCGGCCCGGGGCCGCTCGGAAGCAGCATGTGCCCTACCCGGCGTATCGAACCTCGTTGTCACGATCAGACGCGCTCGAAGCCCTCGTGGCAGATGTGGAGCTCTTCGAGTGCGACGTTGTTCGTCGAGGCGTCGAGTGTCGCCGCGACGTACTTGATCGGCCACCCCTGCTTGAACTGGTACGTGGCGATCGTGGAGCCCGAGATGTCGAGCAGCTCGATCTTGCCGTCGACGCGGGCCTTGTCGGCACCCTGCGTGACGACGGTGTCGCGCCACTTCCAGATGTCGAGGGACTCGTCGACGCCGCGCTTCAGCGTGATGTTCGACCACTTGAGGCCGGCGGCCACCTTGCGGGTGTAGGGCCGGCCGTTCTGGTCGATCGACTTGTGCTCCAGGATGTCCGTCTCCGAGTCGAAGCCGGAGGCTTCCTTGAACACGCCGCACGCTTCGTTGCCACCGAGCGTCAGGCGGAAATATGACGCTGGGCGGGGCTCTCTCATTGGCATTTAACTGACCTCCTCTCTTTCGATTCGGTTACGAGATCTCGCTCGCGCCTGCCGCGAACTGACTGATGCGGAAGATCACGAACTCGGCGGGCTTCACGGGGCAGATGCCGA
>DASZLW010000025.1:0-3512 GCA_035552175.1 Gaiellaceae bacterium
TGCCGCCCTCGCCGTCCGGCACCGCAAGTCCCGACTCGGGCCCGAGGAACGCCTGATCCTGGATGCCTGTCTCGTAGACGCCCTCGACCGTCACCTCCGCGCTCGCGGCCGGGTCGCCGTGGCGGATCACGATCGAGCGGACGACGTTCGGGCGCGGGTCGTCGCGGTAGCCATGGCCGTGAGAGGGCCGGTCGGGATGGAGCTCGGCCTGCCCGGTGGCGCGCTCCATGTCGGTCACCGGCTCGAGCGGCTCGTACGCGACGCGGATCTTCTCGGCCGCGCGGCGCGCCTGCTCGGGGTGGTCGGCCGCGACGAGCGCGACCGGCTCCCCGAAGTAGCGGACGCGATCGATCGCCAGCACGGGTTGGTCGCGGAACTCGAGCCCGTAGCGCTTCTCGCCCGGGATGTCGACGTGGGTGAGGACGGCGTGGACCCCGGGCATCGAGACGGCCTCGACGATGTCGATCCCGGTGATGCGGGCGTGGGCGTGCGGGCTGCGGACGGTGTGGCCCCAGAGCATCCCGGGCGCGCTCAGGTCGCTCGAGTAGGCGAACTCGCCCTTCACCTTCGGCGTACCGTCGACGCGGAGCGGGCTGTCGCCGATCCGTCCGACCTGCAGCTTGCGCGGCGCCTCCGTCGTCGTCATCGATCTGTCGCTCCTATTCCGACCGGCTCTGATCGCGGGCAGCACGAAGCCCGCGATGACGCTGTAGTTCCCCACCCTGGGAGGGGGTCGAAGACCCCCCGCCACCCACGAGGGATGATGGGGGGCCGCGCGCCCGGGCGCAAGATGTCCTTCGTCACGAAACTGTGGCAGTTCGTCCCCGGATTCATCCCCACCCGTCCGAGGCAGCCTCCCACTTCGCGGCCAGGCGAACCGCCGCGAAGATCTTCTCGTACCCCGTACAGCGGCAGAGGTTCCCCGAGAGCGCCTCCCGGATCTCGTCGTCCGACGGATCGGGCATCCGCCCGAGCAGGTCCGCCGCGGCGACCACGAGCCCCGGCGTGCAGAAGCCGCACTGCACCGCACCCGTCTCCACGAACGCCGCCTGCACCGGGTGCAGACGCTCCCCGTCGGCGAGACCCTCGATCGTCGTCACCGCGTGCCCGTCGGCCTGCGCCGCCAGTACGAGGCACGAGCACACGAGCACCCCGTCGAGCAGTACCGAGCACGAGCCGCACTCTCCCTGCTCGCACGCGTTCTTCGATCCCGGGAAGCCGAGCTTCTCGCGCAGCGCGAACAACAGCGACTCGCCCTCCCAGCAGTCGGCCTCCGCCTCGGCGCCGTTCACGCGCAGCGAGATCCTCACGTCATCGTCCGCTCGAGTGCCCGCGCCGCGAGCACCCGCACCGCGTGCCGACGGTAGGCGGCACTGCCGCGCACGTCGTCGATCGGCGACGTAGCCTCGGCGACCCGCTCCGGAAACGACCCGGCCTCGGCCCGCGGCGCGGTCACGAGCACCGGGCGCGGCCCCGCGGAGCCGAACGAGGCCCGCAGCTCTTCACCGGCGGAGAGCGCGAGCGAGACGACCGCGATCACCATCGCGTTCCGGGGCCCGACCTTCATGAAGGTCTGTGCCGCGCCCGAAGGCTCGACCCAGACCGCCGAGATCAGCTCGTCGGGCGCCAGCACCGTCCGCTTCACGCCCGTGACGAACTCTCCGAGCGGTACCCGGCGCGTCCCGCGAACCGACAGGCACTCCACTTCCGCCCCTTCGATGTGGAGTGGCGGCAGTGCATCACCGGCGGGCGAGGCGGTCGCGAGGTTCCCGCCGATCGTGCCGCGATTGCGGATCTGCGGCGACCCGACCGTCCGCGCTGCCTCCGCGAGCGCGGGCAGGAGCGCGGCGAGCTCGCCCCGCATCGCCTCGGCGTAGGTCAGCCCCGACCCGAGGCGCAACGACCCGTCACACCGCGACCATCCGCGAAGCTCGCCCACCTCGCTCAGGTTCAGGACGACCCCCGGACGCGAGCGGTCGAAGTTGAGCGCCACCATCAGATCGGTCCCGCCCTGGATCGGGACCGCGTCGGGATGCTCGGCCTTGAGCTCCAGCGCCTCGTCGAGCCCGCGCGGGGTGAGAACGTCCACAAACCGAACTGTACGGTGAGTCTTCATGATTTTCGCAAATGCCCACGTCCTGACGATGGACGGCGACGGCACCGAGCATGCGCGCGGCTGGCTGCGAATCGAGGGTGGCCTGATCGCGGAAGTCGGTCGGGGCGATCCTCCGGCCGGCGAATCCGACGATCTCCACGGCGCCGTGCTGATGCCGGGCCTCGTCAACACGCACCACCACCTCTACCAGACGCTCACCCGCGCCCGCGCGCAGGACGCCGACCTCTTCACCTGGCTCCGCACGCTCTATCCCGTCTGGTCGCGGATCGACGACGAGATGCTCTACGCCGCCGCGCGCACGGGTCTCGCGGAGCTCGCGTTGTCCGGCTGCTCGACGGTCTTCGACCACCACTACGTCTTCCCGCGCGGGGTGTCCGGGCTCGTCGAGGCCGAGCTTGCCGCAGCCGCCGAGCTCGGCGTCCGGATGATCGCCTCGCGCGGCTCGATGGACCTCGGAGTCTCCGACGGCGGCCTGCCGCCGGACAACCTCGTCGAACAGATCGAGGACGTCCTCACCGACACGGAGCGGCTCGCCGGACTGACGGACGGCGCGATGACCCAGATCGTCGTGGCGCCGTGCTCACCGTTCTCGGTGACGACACGGCTGATGGAAGAGTCCGCCGCCCTCGCGCGCCGCCTCGGTCTGAAGCTCCACACGCACCTCGCAGAGACCGTCGAGGAGGAGGCCTACTGCCGCGAGCTCTTCGCCTGCACCCCTGTCGAGTACCTCGAGCGCGTGGGCTGGCTCGAAGAGGACGTCTGGTGCGCGCACTGCATCCATCTCGCTCTCCCCGAGATCGAGCGGTTCGGCAGGAACGGGGTCGGCGTCGCCCACTGCCCCACCTCCAACCTCCGGCTCGGCGCCGGGATCGCCCCCGTACGCGAGCTTGCCGACGCGCACGTGAACGTCGGTCTCGGGGTCGACGGCTCCGCGTCGAACGAACGGAGCGACCTCTTCTACGAGGTGAAGCAGGCGCTGCTCGTCGCCCGCGGGCGCGGCGGCCCGGGAGCGATGAGCGCACGGCAGGCGCTGCAGCTCGCGACAAGCGGCGGGGCACGGGCGATGGGCCGCGGCGACATCGGCTCGCTCGAGCCGGGCAAGCGTGCCGACGTCGCCGTGTGGCGCACCGACGCGCTCGAGCTCGGCGGCGCCGAGGACCCTGTCGGAGCACTCGTGCTCTCCGGGCCACATCGCGTCGACCGGCTGATCGTCGACGGACTGGACGTCGTCCGCGACGGCCGGCTCGTGAGGGCCGCCGAAACGGAGATCGCACGCGAGCACAGGGTCCAGGCTGCGCGGCTGTGGTCGCTGTGACCTGGTCGCCGGGCGAGATCGTCGTCTACCGCCACCGCGCGACCGACGGGCGGTTCTACTCCGGCTTTCCGCTGAACATCG
>DASZLW010000026.1:0-4794 GCA_035552175.1 Gaiellaceae bacterium
GCATCGTTGATCACCTTGCGGCGCAGGTCGCTGCCCAGGTTCGCTCCCGTGGAGTCGATCGGGGTCGAGCTGCCGATGTTCGTCTCGGGCGCCATCGCGAGCACGTCGGCTGCCTCGGAGATCCAGACGCCGGCGGAGGCGCCCCGGGCGCCGCCGGGCGAGATGTAGACGACGACGGGAGTTCCCTCGCGGCTGAGCTGGAGCTCCTTCTGGACGATCTTCCGCTCGGAATCCTCGTCGCCCCCGGGCGTGTCGAGGATGATCACGGCGGCGGCGTAATGGTCGCGGTGGGCCTTGTCGAGCTCCCCGTTCAGCCACGCCTGGGTGACCGGGTCCACCTCCTGGACGAAGTGGATTGCCAGCACGCGCGCCGTGGGCGTGCCCTTCGAGGTCGCGAACGCGTGCGGCACGACCAGCGCCGTCAGCAGGGCCGCGATCGCGAGCGGAAGCTTCACGTGCCCGAATGGTATGCCGGAAACCCTCCAGTCGTGCGGCGATTTCCCGGATCTCTGCCGCCGGAGCCTACTCGGCCGGCCGGGCGTCTGCTCCGAGCGCGATGACCCACGCGTCGTAGCCCCGTTCGAGCTCTCCGAGGATGTCGACGAGGAGCTCGAGCCGATCGCGTTGCACGGACCCGGCGCCCGGGAAGGGTGCCTTGCCGACGTTCACGCCGATTCCGAGCACGACCCGCTCGGCCGCCTCCGCGAGGATCCCGGCGACCTTGCGGCCGTCGACGAGGACGTCGTTCGGGTCCTTGATCGTCGCACCCGGCCCGAGCGCGGCGGCGACGGCCCGCGCGGCGACGAGGGTGAGCTCGGGCCATCGCACGACGGGCGCCGGCGGCCGAAGCACCACCGAGATCGCAAGGCCCGTTCCGGGCTCGTCGACCCAGACCCGCCCGAGCCGGCCTCGGCCGCTCGTCTGGTGCTCGGCGACCGCGACGGCCCCGTGCGGCGCATCGCCGGGCAGCATCGTCTGGGTCGAGGGCGTCTCCTCGGCGTGCAGGTAGACGCGCCCGAAGCTCCCGCGGAGTCGAGGCACGACGAGCTCGGGTACGAGCGCCACGCCCACTAGAGTAGGGCGGCCCTTGCAACCGACCCCCCTGCAACCGAGTCCCCTGCAACCGGGCGCCCGGCACGATCGTCAAAGCTCCGATGGCCGCGACCCGAGAGCGCTCCGCGACGCACCACTCGTCTACGAGCGGCTCTCCGACGCCGTCCTCGTGACCCGCGGCAAGGCCGGCGACCGCCGGGCCCTCGCCACGCTCTGCGAGCGCCACGAGCCTCGCGTGCAGCGGCTTTCGCTCCACCTGCTCCGCGACCCGGACGATGCGCGCGACGCGGCGCAGGAGTCCCTCGCGAAGCTCGTCGTGCGAATCCGGCAGTTCCGCGGCGAGTCGCAGTTCGGGACCTGGCTCCACCGCCTCGTGGTGAACACGTGCAAGGACTACGCGCAGGCGCGGAACGTTCGCCGCACGGAGCCGCTTCTCGTGGACGATCGCCCCGCCCGCGACGCCGATCCGCTGGTCGCGCTCACCGGCGCGGAAACCCGCCGCGAGCTGGGGCGCTGCCTGGCCGAGCTGCCGCGCGCCCAGGCGGCGGTCGTCGCGATGAAGGATGCCTTCGACCTCGGTTTCGCCGAGATCTCCGAGCTGACGGGCCTGCCCGTCGGAACGGCGAAGTGCTACGCCCATCGCGGTCGCGCGACGCTCCGGGCCCGGCTCTCGGCATGAGCGTCGACCCGAAGGCTTCCCGGTGAGCGCCGCGCCGCTCGGGCGCGGGGAGATCGAGGCGATCATCCCCCACCGCGCTCCCTTCCTGCTCATCGACGAGGTGACCGAGCTCGTGCCCGGCACGCGCGTGACCGCCAGGAAGACCGTCACCGACGAGGACTGCGCCGGCCACTTCCCCGGCAACCCCATCATGCCGGGCGTCAAGATGGTCGAGGCTCTCGCGCAGTGCGGCGCGGTGGCCGTGCTCTCGCAACCCGAGAACGCCGGCAAGATCGCGCTGTTCGCCGGGATCGAGGACGTCCGCTTCAAGCGGATCGTGCGTCCGGGCGACGTGCTCGACCTCCAGTGCGAGGTGGAGGCGGTGCGCGGGCCCATCGGCAAGGGGAAGGTCCGCGCCTCGGTCGGCGGCGAGCTCGCCGTGCGTGGCACCCTGACCTTCGCGGTGGCGGCGCAATGAGACCATCACAGTGAAGGGAAGGACAACTGGACGGCCGGTGTCGATCACCGGCCTTGGTTGCCACGTGCCCGAGAAGATCGTCACGAACGACGATCTCGCCGCGATCGTCGAGACCTCGGACGAGTGGATCAACGAGCGGACGGGCATCCGCCAGCGCCGGATCGCGGCGGAGCACGAGGCGATGTCCGATCTCTCGCTGCCCGCGGCGCGGCAGGCGCTCGAGCAGGCCGGCGTCACTCCCGACGACATCGACCTGATCATCGTGGCCACCGTCACTCCGGACATGGCGTTTCCGGCGACCGCAGCGCTCGTCGCCGACCGGCTGGGCGCTCACGACGCGGCCGCCTACGACCTCTCGGCGGGCTGCACCGGCTTCATGTACGCGCTCGCCCAAGGACACGCGATGGTCGCGGCCGGGCTCTCGAAGCGCGCGCTCGTGATCGGCGGCGACATCCTCTCCCGGATCCTCGACTGGACGGACCGTTCGACGCTCGTGCTCTTCGGCGACGGCGCCGGCGCCGTCGTCCTCGAGGAGGTCGACGAGGGCGGCTTCCTCGGCTTCGAGCTCGGCGCCGACGGCGCGGGCGGCCGCGAGCTCCTGCTTCCCGGCAGCGGCTCGCGCATCCTCGGCGAGGACGAGAAGGCGTATCTGACGATGAACGGGCGCGAAGTCTTCAAGTTCGCGACGCGGGTGCTCGTGAGCTCGGCGGAGGCGATCCTCGAGACCTGCGGGCTCGCGGTCGACGACGTCGACGTGTACGTCCCTCACCAGGCGAACATCCGGATTATCGAACACGCGGTGCGGAAACTAGGCTTCCGTGGAGAAAAGGTGATCGTGAACGTGGATCGATACGGCAACACCTCGTCGGGCTCGATCCCGCTCGCCCTCGCCGACGCGACGGGGGACGGCCGGCTGCAGCCGGGCAGCCTCGTGCTCATGACCGGGATGGGCGCCGGATTGACGTGGGGGTCGGCACTCATGCATTGGACACTTCCTACGAACGGAGCGAGCTGATGACCAAGATGGCATTCATGTTTCCCGGTCAGGGCTCGTTCGAGCTCGGAATGGGACGCGAGATCGCGGAGCACGATCCCGCGGCGATGGAGGTGTACGAGACGGGAAGCATCGCCTCGGGCCTCGACCTCAAGCACCTCTGCTTCGAGGGCTCCGCCGAGGAACTCACGAAGACCGAGCTGCAGCAGCCGGCGCTCGTCGCCACGAGCCTCGCGATCAATGCGGCGCTGCGGGCGCGGGGGATCGAGCCGGACTTCGTCGTCGGCCACTCGGTCGGCGAGTTCTCCGCGCTCGGCGCGGCCCGCTCGCTCGGCATCGCCGAGACGATCGCGCTCGTCCGCGAGCGTGGTCTCGCAACGGCGGCCGCCGCCAAGGCGAGCCCCGGCTCCATGGCCGCGATCCTCGGCCTCGCCGACGAGGTCGTCGAGGCTCTCTGCCGCAAGGTGCACAACGTGTGGCCCGCCAACTACAACTGCCCGGGGCAGCTCGTCGTGTCCGGCGAGACGGACGCCGTCGACGAGATGTGCGACGAGGCCGAGCGCGAAGGCGCGAGGCGCACGGTCAGGCTCAAGGTCGCCGGCGCATTCCACTCGCCGCTCGTCGGCCTGGCCGCGGAGCGCCTGCGTCCCGCGATCGAGAAGATCGACTTCAAGACGCCCACCTCGCACTTCATGTCCACCGTGACCGCGAGGCTCGAGGATGCACAGCGGTACCGCACGCTCCTCGTCGAGCAGCTGACCGCGCCGGTCAAGTTCACGCAGTCTGCGCGAGAGCTGATCGGCCACGGCGTGACGACGTTCGTCGAGGTCGGCCCGGGCAACGTCCTCAGCGGTTTACTGAAGAGGATCGACGGCTCCGTGAAGGCGATCTCGGTCAACGACCTGAAGTCGCTCGACGCGGCAGTCAACGAGCTTGGCTGAGTTCTGCTCCCTCGAAGGGAGAACCGCACTCGTCACCGGCGCCTCGCGCGGGATCGGCCGTGCGATCGCGGTCGAGCTCGCGCGGGCCGGCGCGAACGTCGTCGTCGGCTACCGGTCGGGTGCCGACGAGGCCGTCGCGCTCGCGGCCGACATCGGCGGCCGCGCCGTCCAGGCGGACGTCTCGACCTCCGACGGGGCCCGGAAGCTCGTCGAGGAGGCCGGCGACCTCGACATCCTCGTGAACAACGCGGGGCTGACGCGGGACGGGTTGCTCGCCCGGATGTCCGACGACGACTGGCGCGAGGTGATCGAGACGAACCTGAGCTCGGTCTTCTACACCTGCCGCGCCGTGACGCGGCCGATGATGAAGAAGCGCGCGGGAGCGATCGTCAACGTCAGCTCGATCGTCGGCCTGCACGGCAACTTCGGGCAGACGAACTACGGCGCGTCGAAGGCCGGGATCATCGGGTTCACGAAGTCGCTCGCCCGCGAGCTCGGCTCCCGAGGCGTCCGGGCGAACGTGGTCGCCCCCGGGTACGTCAAGACCCGCCTCACCGACGAGATCCCGGAGGAGGGCCGCGCCGCGATGCTCGCGAACACGCCGCTCGGGCGGCTCGGGGATCCGGAGGACGTCGCCGGGGCGGTACGGTTCCTCTGTTCCGGCGAGGCC
>DASZLW010000027.1:0-20013 GCA_035552175.1 Gaiellaceae bacterium
GCGCGCGAGAGCTGCTTCCGCCGCACGCCACCACTCCTCGGGATCCTGCTCGGCCCAGCCGGGCCTCGGCACGGAGAGCGGGTAGCTCTCCTCTGCGACCCCGAGCACGTCGCCGTCGGGCGAGATCGCAACCGCCTTCACAGCGCTCGTTCCGACGTCCAGGCCGACGAGAGCCGTCATCTCGAGGAAACTGTCACGGGCGCCGGCAGCTCGGCCAGCTCGACGACGTTCCCGAACGGGTCCCGGCAGGTGAAGCGCGGCCGTCCCTCGACCTGCGTGCCGTCGCGCGTCGCGACGCCCGCCGCCTCGAGCCGCGCGCGGAGCTCGCCGAGACCGGACTCGACGGCGAGGCAGAAGTGCGACTGCTGGGGCTCGGCCTCGTCGCGCAGCATCAGGTGCAGCTCGAGATCGCCGCCGACCCGGAACCAGACGAACCGGGCCGGATCGAGCTTCGGCAGCACCGAGCGCTCCTCCAGCCCGAGCACTCCGCCGTAGAACGCGCGGCCACGTTCCGCCCCGTCGCCCGGGATCGGGATCGAGACGTGCTGCAGCCTCATTCCGGCGGAGCGCCGAGTGCGGCGTACACGAGCTCGTAGGCGCGCACTGCATCCTTCTCCGCCTGCGCCTGCCGCAATCCCGCCTCGTCGATCTTCGCCGCGACCCCGTCGATGAAGCGCCACTGCAGCACCGACCGGCGCACCGCCGCGACCGCATCCTCGGTGTAGGGATAGAGGTCGAACCCGAGCCGCTCGCCCCGCTCGCCGTACCCCGAGCGCCGCAGCTCGACCGCGAGCTCGAGCGTTTCCATGAAGGCCGTCGCGCCGACCATGTTGTCGTCGTCGAACGTCCCCCATCCCGAGTTCGCGTGCAGGTGACCGAGCAGGCCCTCGGCGGCGAGCAGTCCGGCGTACTCGGCGAGGTTCTCGCCGTTCATGATCAGGTGCTGCCAGTCCATGTTGACCTGCACGTTGTCGATCCCCTGGCGCCGAAGCGTGTGGACGACGTGCAGCGTCATCCCGATGTTCCGCATGAAGATCTTCATCGCGGGCTCGGAGTTCTTGTGCTCCAGGAGGATCGTCACGCCGCGGTCCTTCGCGTGCTGCGCCGCCTGGCCTATCCCGTCGAGGAAGCGCGCCCACGACTCCGCGTACGGCGTCTGGAACGGGTAGTTGTAGCCCTCGATCCCCGGCCAGATGATGAAATGGGCGCCGAGCTCGCCGGTGAAGTCGATCGCGTCGCGCGTCCGTCGGAGCCCCTCGTCGCGCACCTTGTCGTCGGGCGAGGAGAGCCCGCCCTTGCCGAACAGCGGGTCGAGGTGCATCCCGCTCGCGATGCAGTAGATGTCGTGCTCGCCGAGCGCCCCCCGCACCGCGTCGAGGTTGTCCGGCGAGAGCTCGCCGGGGTAGTGGAACTCGTAGCCGTCGATCAGGTCGCCGAGACCGGCAACCGCCCGCTCGACCTTCGCATGCACCGGCTCCGCCGCCCACTGCGGCTGGTAGCCGCCGGGAACGAACCGCGTCGACATCGCGCCGAACGCCCAGATCCCCAAGCTCGTCTTCATCGAGATTCGACCCTCTCTTTCTTTCCGCTCTCCGAGGAGCGGAGTATCGCGTCACAGACCTCGGCGGCGCGGTAGCCGTCCTCGAACGTGGCGCAGTATGGATCGAGCGGCACCTCGCCCGCGATCGCGGAGAACAGCCGCGCGTACTCGAGGGTGAACGTGTCCCCCCAGCCGATCAGGTGTCCCGGCGGCCACCAGTCGCCGCCGACCCGTTCGACTCGGAATGGTCCGCCGTCGGAGACGAGCAGCTCGTCGAACCGCTCGAGGTCGTATGCGATCGAGCCGCTCGAGCCGTTGATCTCGAAGGTCGGCTGGTTGACCCGGCCACGGGCGAGCCGTGACGCCTCGAGCGTCCCGATTGCGCCTCCTGCCAGCTCGATCGAGGCCGTGAACGCGTCATCGACCTCGTGGCCGGGGACGTAGGTGCGCACCGAGGCGGACACCGTCTCGATCTCCCCGGCGAGGAACCTCGCCAGGTCGATGATGTGCGCTCCGAGATCGCCGATTGCCCCGGTGGCCGCCTGAGCGCGGTCGAACCGCCAGATGCTCGTGTCGGCGTCCCAGCCCCACGACTGCAGGTACCGGGCGCGAAAGTGGACGATGTCACCGACCGCGCCGGCCTCGAGCAGGTCGCGCGCGCGCCGGATCGCGGGCACGAAGCGGTAGTTGAAGCCGCAGGCGTGGTGAGTCTGCGCCTTCACGGCCGCCTGCCACATCCGGTGCGACTCGGCGGCGTCGAGCCCGAGCGGCTTCTCGCAGAGCACGTGCTTCCCGGCCTCGAGGGCCGCGATCGACGGCTCGGCGTGCAGGGCATTCGGGCCGCCGTTCACGTACAGCTCGATCCGGTCGTCGGCGACCTGCTCCCGCCAGTCCGACACGGCCTCGGCCCACCCGAACCGGTTCCTGACCGCTTCGAGCGCCTCGCGGTCGCGGCCCGAGATCGAGACGAGCTCGGGCAGGAGCGGCGGGTCGAGCTCCGGCAGGGCCCGGAGCGCGCGCGAGTGAGCCTTGCCCATGAAGGCGTAGCCGAGCATGCCGACGCCGATCGCTCTGGGCATCGGGCGAGATCCTAACGTGCGCCGGGGTTTCAACACGCGAGATGGGGCGTTAGGATGCGCCTGTGGCCGGCGTGAGCCCAGCGCCCTCCCGCGCCCTTCGCATCGCCGGCCGGTCCTATCCGGTGATCCTGCCGTCACCGAAGGACCCGCGCCTCCACGTATCGGCGACGATCCTGACCCTGTACGTGCTCGGGGAGAGCCAGTTCCACTTCCGGCTCTCGATCCCGCAGATCGCGACCGCGATCCTCACCTGCGCTGTGATCGAGCTCGTGCAGACCTTCTGGCAGAAGCGCATGATCGTCTGGCCTGCGAGCGCGATGCTCACCGGGAGCGGGATCGCGTTCATCATGCGCGCGATCGGAACGAGGCACGGCGACTGGTGGTCGCTGCACGAGGCCTGGATCTACGCCGTCGTCGGCGCGGTCGCGATGGCGTCGAAATACCTGATCCACTTCCGCGGCCGGCACGTCTTCAACCCGTCCAACTTCGCGCTCGTGCTCGCGTTCGTCACCCTGGGCTCGGGCCGCGTGGAGCCGCTCCAGTTCTGGTGGGGCCCCCTGTCGCCGGCGCTCGTGATCGTGCTGCTCGTGATCGTCGCCGGCGCACTCGTCGTGCTGACCCGCGTCGGGCTGCTCGCCGTCGCCGTCATCTTCTGGTTCACTTTCGCCGGAGCCCTCGGCGTGCTGGCAATGAGCGGCCATGCGTTCACCGCGAACTGGCACCTCGGCCCGGTCGCGGACGGCTACTTCTGGAAAGTGCTCGTCCTCTCGCCCGAGGTGTTCATCTTCCTCGCGTTCATGATCACCGACCCGAAGACGGCGCCCGAGACGCGGCGGGGACGCTACGTCTACGCGCTTGCGATCGGCCTCCTCGGCGCGCTGCTGATCGCGCCGATGCAGACCGAGTTCTGGGCGAAGGTCGGGCTTCTCGGGGCGCTGACGATCGTGTGCGCAACCCGGCCCGTGGTCGTTCTCATGAGGGAGGCGCTCGCCCGGCGCGAGGACGGCGAGCGGCGCCACGCACCGCGCGCCGGTCTCCTCGCGGTTCTCGGCACCGCGTCGTTCGCCGCCCTCATCGTCGCCGCCGGCAGCCCGGCCCGCTCGTTTGCGAAGCTTTCCGGCAGCGCGGCTGCGGGCGTGCCGGTGACGATCGAGCACACGGCGAGCGTCGTCTCGATCAGCCCCGCCACGGGAAGGGAGGTCGCGGCTGCCGCGATCGGGAACCTCCGGCAGGTGTCGGGGGCGCTGAGCCAGCGCGACGCGACGAAGGCGCAGGACGCCGCAGGCGGCGCGTACCTCGACGGGGTGAAAGCGCGGATCGCGAAGGCCGCCGGCGGCCCGATCGTCGTCCCCGACTACGAAGTCGCCACGGTCGACCTCCGGCTGCTCCAGGCGGTCGACCAGGAGCCGCCGACGGTGGTCGCGACCCTGACGGGCGAGGTGACGCTCGCGACATACGCAGTGGGATCGGGGAAGCCCCGGACCGGATCCCCGACACCGTTCAAGCACGCGTTCGACCTTGCGCTCACCCATGGCCGCTTCCTGATCGTCGGTGACGGAGGTGCGGCACCCCGGCCCGCCGGGCCGGTGCTCCAACCCTCGTACGGGGATCTGCCGAAGGGCAGCGGCGCGTTCAGGCAGCTCCGGCTCGTGAACGTCGCGCAGAAGGCCGGGCTCGACTTCCAGCAGGGCGCGTTCCGGTACTCGATGGCCTACGACCAGCAGGCGATGATGGGCGGAGGGGTCTGCTGGCTCGACTACGACAACGACGGGTGGCTCGACCTCTTCGCCGTGAACTCGTACGCCGATGTCGACCTCCCCGAGTGGGATGCCCGAGGCGGAACTCCGCAGAGTGCCCTCTTCCACAACGTGCACGGAAGGTTCGTCGACGTCACGAAGAGCTCGCACGCGGGCATCCGCGTCAAGGGCAACGGCTGCGCTGCGGCGGACCTCAACGGCGACGGCTTCGCCGACCTGGTCGTCACGACCTCGACGGGCGTCGAGATCCTTTGGAACGACGGCAACGGCACGTTCACGCCGCAGACGCTCGCCTCACCGTACGGGTGGTACTCGGGAGTCGCGGTCGCCGACGTCAACGGCGACGGGCGGCCGGACGTCTTCGTCGCCGGCTACACGAACCTGGCGGGGCAGATTCCCGGCTCGATCGCCGGCTTCCCGACGAACTTCCAGGGCGTCCGCGATCTCCTCTACCTGAACGAGGGCAACGGGCCCGCCGGCCGGGCGCGCTTCGAGGAGGTCGGCGTGAAGGCGGGCCTCGAGTCGTCGCATCCGCGGCACGGTCTCGGGGCGATCTTCACGGACGTGAACGGCGACGGCCGGCCCGACCTCTACGTCGCAAACGACGAGGACCCGAACAACCTCTACATCAACGAGCCCGGTGGTCCGCTCGGCTTCCACTTCGTCGACGAGGCGGCGGCATACGGTGTCGCCGACCGGAACGCCGGAATGGGCGTCGCCGAAGCCGACGTCAACGGCGACGGCCGGCCGGACCTCTTCGTCACCAACTCGCGCGGACAGCCGCACGCGGCCTACGAGAGCGAGATCCTGAAGTCGGGCGAGACCGGCTACCGGACGGTGACCGGCCAGTTCGCGAAGGCGCTCGACCGCAAGGCGACCGTCGGCTGGGGCGACGCGTTCGTCGACTTCGGAAACAGCGGCAGCCTCGACCTGATCCTCGCGAACGGCGCCATCCCCATCACCAGCCTGAAGCGGGACACCGAGCCGCTCCAGGTGCTCCAGGGCCTCGGCGGCGGCAGATTCACGAACGCGAGCGGCATCGTCGAACCGGCCGGGATGCCGAAGATCATCGGCAGGGGCCTCGCCCCGGCCGACTTCGCGAACGACGGCCGTATAGGCGTGGCGATCAACACGATCGGCGGCCCGCTCGTCCTGCTCGAGGACACGGGCCCCGTCGGGCACTGGCTCGAGGTCTCGCTGAAGGGCTTCGAGGCCGGAGCCGTGCTCACGGCCACGCTGCCGGACGGCCACAGGCTCGTGCAGGAGCTCCACGAGGGCAGCAGCTACCTGTCGTCAGCCGACCCGCGCGCCCACTTCGGGCTCGGCAGCGCGACGAAGGTCGAAAGCCTGACGATCCGCTGGCCCGACGGCCGCGTCTCGCACCTCGCGAACGTCGCGGCCGACAGGATCGTCACGGTGGCGCCGCCGGCACGCTGATCCTGCGGGGCTCCGCAAGGAGGGCGCCCGCCGGGATTTCAGGCGTGAGGATGCAGTCGCAATCCAGACCTATGGCGTCCGAGCTTCCGACGAGCGGCTTCCCGCAAACACGGCCCATACGGCCTGACGCCGTCCCGTGCTCTCCATGAGCCGAAAGTACGGCCGTCTCACAGAGTGTCTCGTCGAACTGGCCCAGTTCGACGTTCTTCCCTCAGATCTGGGCAGACCGGGCGGCTGCAGATCTGCGTGTGGTGTCGCTTGTCGAGATTCTTGTTCCCGTCCCGTTAGCCGCAAAGAGCGGTTGCCTTGGCGTTTGCTTGGTAGGAGCAACGGAGTGCGCGCATCGGCGCGGTGCTGCCGGGCACCACGGCTCCGGTCGACACCGTGACGTAGTGGTATGTCCCTTTGAAGGTCGGGTGGTTTGACTGCGCGGTGCTGGTTGACGTGAACGTGAACTTGACCTTCCAGTTCGTCGTCTGCCCCACGCCGGTTTGTTGACAGCCAGCGCACAAGGTCGCGACTCCGGTTGAAGGCGAGTACGTCCCGGTCAGCTTGAACTCGCCTTGCCAGGTTCCGGTAATCCGATTCCCCACATCCCGCATGACAAAGGTCTGATTCGAGCTAGTAACGCTTGGAGGCACGTACGCCAGCCAAATTCCGCTCACATTCGCATCGGGAGCCGCAGCAACCCCTCCGCTCGCCAGCACGAGGACGACGCACAACCCGGAAAAACAGACTGCCGCTCCCACGAAAAGCCGCATCGATGCTCTCATGATCCCCTTTGCCGTTAGTGCCTGCCCGGCCATGCACAGTCAGAACAGCCTCAAGCCGACCCTACGCGAACGCGCACCCGGAGTCCAGCCCGATCACCGTCGTGCGCTCAGGCGTCTGTGAGACACGCTTCGCCTTCGAGGGCGCCGGTGAAGAAGTCGATGAGTCCGGACGGCACCGGTCGTCCGTTGACGTTCGCTCCTCGCGGAGTCGAAAGCGAGGGCACTGGGTAGAACGGCTCGATTCGGGAGTTTCCTGAAGAGGGAGGGAACATCATGAGAGTGATCCGGTTGTGCGGAACGCTCATCGGGTTGGCTGCTTTGACGGCCTCGGTGGCTTCGTCCGCGTCGGCACAGGTCGCGACGGGCTCGGGAGACACCTGCACGGCGGTCGGCCACGGCAACTCGTATTCCGTCACCGTCAACGTGGCGTCCACGAACCCGGCGCAATACGGATTTGCGTTCGGAGCAACCTCCGGTACCGCTGTGCGCAGCATCGCCGTCCCGGGCGTCGAGGGGTCGTTCCTCACGAGCGGCTTGCCGCATGGCGCAAGCGGAACCTGGGTCAACTCGATCCCGCTGACGCCGGGGCCCGTCAACGTGGTCGTCACGACGAGTGGTGCGGTCAAATCGTTCTCGGTGCTGCCGGCGAGCGCGCCCCCTCCCGCGACGTATTTCGATCCGGTCGTCTGCCCCGTGACCGCCGTCAAGGCATCGACGCCGAGCGCCGCGTTCAAGGTCGATCCACACGTCACCTATGACTCGACCGCGAAGGCCTGGCGTCTTTCGGTCGCGATAGCGAGCGCCGGACACGTGAAAGCCGCTCAGCCGGAACTGACGGTGAACACGGCGGCTTCGAAATCCACGACGATGAAGCCGCTCGTACAGGCGAGGGGACTGGGCCTCAAGACGCCGGGCAAGGTGACGCTCATGCTGCGGCCGACATCGCGCGGGCAGTCGATGCTCGCAGCGAGCGGATCGATCAGGCTGAAGCTCGCGGTCACGTTCTTCCCCACCGGCGGGAAGGCCGCCACCACGTCCGTCAGCCTCGTGCTGAGGAAATGAGCTCACAGGTCGGACGTCTACGGGATCGACTGCGAGGTTCGGGATCCTGGAGCTGAGACAGATCGAACCCTGAACATCTTCGACCAGCACTGTTGTCTCATCTGCGAACACAGGGAGACTCTACGCGTCGGGCCGGACGGACTCACCGGCGTCGATGTGCCGGTTGCCCTCCATCAGTTCGGCTCGCCCGCCTCGACCGGGCCGACAGCGCTTCCGACCGGCTCGGTCGGAATCGCCGTCGGACGAACCTACCGCCCTGAACCTATCGCCCCGAGCGTGCCTGCAGGCGGCGGGCGAACGTGTCGAGCATCACGGCGCCGAGGAGCACGAGGCCGGTGATGATGTAGATCCAGCCGTTCGAAACGCTCAGCGTGTTCAGCCCGTTCTGGAGCGTCCCGATCAGCACCGCTCCGAGGAGCGCGCCGCGAACCTCGCCGCGCCCGCCGAACAGGGAGACGCCGCCGATGACCGCCGAAGCGATCGCGTTCAGGAGCAGGTTTCCAGGGGGGAACGTGAGGGCGACCGAGTTCACCTGCGCGGCGAAGATGATCCCGCCCATACCCGCGGTCGCGCCCGAGATCATGAACACGATGATCTTGATTCGCGGCACGTTGATCCCCGCGCGGCGAGCCGCCTCTGCGTTGCCGCCGACCGCGTAGACGTGGCGTCCGAAGGTCGTCCATTTCGCGACGAACGTCAGCACGACGAAGAAGACGACGACGATCACGCCTGCGAGCGGAAGGCCCTGCTTCTGCAGGATCACGCGGCCGTGGTTCGCCACCGCGACGACGCCGAATGCGACGACTCCGACCCCCACGGTGCGGGCCACGAACGCCCATCGGTTCACCCGCGCGATCTTGGTTCCCCGGGCGATCAGCCACTTGTAGAGCACGCTGAGCGGGTAGAGCACCGTCACGATCGCCGCGATCAGCCACCCGGCCGTATGCGAGAACAGGTAGCTGTCCGTGTAGTTGATCCAGCGATCCTGGATGATGATCGAGCCCCGCTCCTCGAGCGTGTTCAGGATCACGCCCTGCCAGATCAGGAAGCCGCCGAGCGTGACGACGAACGACGGCACCCCGACGATCGCGACGATCCCGCCCTGGAGGAGGCCGATCCCGGCGCACGCGGCGACCGCGATCACCATCGCGAGGATGCCGTTCATCTGATGGCCGCTGCCGGGCAACTGGAGCTCCGCCACGACGAGGGCGCCGATGCCGGCGAGGTACCCGATCGAGAGGTCGATCTCGCCGAGCAGCAGCACGAAGACGACCCCGTAGGCGAGCATCGCGGTGCCGGCCGTCTCCTCGATCAGGTTGACGAAGTTGACCGCGGTGAAGAAGTTCGTCGCCGTGAAGCCGAAGATGATCACGACGAGGATCTCGCCGACGATGATCGGAACCGGGCCGAGATTGCCCGTGCGGACGTTCAGCCAGGCCCGCTGCCCGACGCCCGCGACGCCGATCGGGATCTCGTCGTCGAGGGGCTTGGCGCGGTCGGGACCGACGACGTCGGCGGTCGTCATACGGCGACTTCCGGGCTCGAGGCGACCCCGGCCACCTTCGTCGGAACGCCTGCCGTGATCGCCTCGACGAGCGCCTGCTGGGTCGTCTCGCGGCGATCGAAGACTCCGACGTCGCGGCCGAGCCGGAGCACCGTGATCCGGTCCGCGGTCTCGAAGACGTCGTGAAGGTTGTGTGAGATCAGGACCACGCCGAGGCCCTGCTCGCCGAGGCGGCGCACGAGCGCGAGGACCTGCTCGGTCTGGGCGACGCCGAGCGCCGCGGTCGGCTCGTCGAGGATGACGAGCTTCGAGTTCCACATCACGGCCCGCGCCACTGCGACGGACTGCCGCTGCCCGCCGGAGAGCGTCGCGACCGGCTGCCGGACCGAGCGGATGGTGGTCACGGCGAGCGTCTTCAGCGTCTCGGCCGTGTGGTGCTCCATCGTCCCCTCGTTGAGGATCTGGAAGCGCTGGGCCTCGCGGCCGAGATACATGTTCTGGACGACGTCGAGGTTGTCGCACAGCGCGAGATCCTGGTAGACGACCTCGATCCCGAGGCGGCCGGCGGCCTTCGGGCCGCTGATTCCGACCTCGTGGCCCTCGAAGAGGATCTGGCCGCTGTCCGGCGTGTGCGTTCCCGCGATGCACTTGATCAGCGTCGACTTGCCGGCGCCGTTGTCGCCGACGAGGGCCATCACCTCACCGGAGCGCACCTCGAAATCGACCCCGGACAGCGCGTGGACCGATCCGAAGGACTTGTTGATGTCGCGGAGTTGAAGGAGTGGAGTGACGTCGTTCATGGTTCGCAAATCGGTTTCGAAGCCGCGGTGGAGGCGCCCCCAGGGGCGCCTCCACCGATCGTGCGGAGCTTATTTGCAGTACTTCGCGTACACGCCGATGCAGACCTGGCTCTTCTTCAGGAACCCGTCTGTGAAGAGGCGCGTGTAGTTGCTCTTCGTGATCCAGACGACCGGGAGCGCCAGCGTCGGCTCCTTGGTCTTCCCGTTCAACCGGGTCGTGTTGCTCTTCGGCGTCTTGCCGTTGAGCAGGGCGATGGCGGCAGCCGCCGCGGCGTTCGCCTCATCCGGGACGTACTTGTAGACCGTGCCCGTCTGCCAGCCCGCCAGGATGTACTGGACCCCCTGCGGGGTCGCGTCCTGACCGGACAGCGGGATCGGCTTCAGGCCCTTCGCCTTGAGGTCGGCGACCACCGCACCTGCGATGTTGTCGTTCGCGGCGAGGACGCCCTGGATGTTGTTGTTCGACTTGACGAGCATCTGGTTGAAGATGGTCGCCGCGTTGTTCGCATCCCAGTCGGGGACGAACTGCTGCGGGCCCTTCTTGATCGGTCCGCTCTTGAAGAGCGGGTTGAAGATGTCGTCGTTGCCGCTCTTGAACCAGAACGCGTTCTGATCGGTCTGGCCGCCCCACAACTCGGCGACGGTGCCGTTCTTGTAGGTGCCGTTCGCCTTCATCGCGCTGATGACTCCGCTCGCCTGCGCCTGGCCGACCTTCTCACCGTCGAAGGTGACGTAGACCGAGGCCGTGCCGCCCGTGACCTGGCGGTCGTAGTCGATCGCCTTGCCGCCCTTCGACGTGAAGAGCTTCTCGATCGACGCGGCCGAGCCGTTGTCGAGGGCGGTCTCGATGACGACCTTCGCGCCGGCCGCGATGCAGGCCTCCGCCTGGGCCTTCTGCTTGAGCGGGTCGTTCAGGGCGTTGTTGATCGACGCCGAGACGCCGGCCTTCTTGAACGCTGCGGTCATGTCCGGTGCGTCGAACTGCACCCAGCGGACCGATGACTTCGTGTCGGGCAGCAGGACGCAGACCTGGACGCTGGCCTTGTGCGAAGCGCCTGCGCCTCCGACCGCGGTCACGGCCACGACTCCGACGAGCAGCAGAGCCGCTGCCCTAAAAACGTTTCTCCTCACGTGCTTCTCCTTCGGGTCTCTTTCGGGGGGTTTATTCGGGAAATCACTGGCGCCTCACCGAGCGATCTGCACTCGTTCGCGCAGCACACTCGGGCGCCGGGTCGTGCTGAAACTTGTCGCAAATATCACGTGGAGTCAAATAGGCTTCCTCCTTCACCTCGTCTCACCGTTCTCATCTCTCCGTGTGTGAACTCACCGCGCGTCGCCTCACCGTCGTCAACTCACCGTCGTCAGCTCACCGTTCAGTGCGGCAAGGCCCACGGAGCGGAGGCGGTCGGTATCGCCGATCACGAGCGCGAGCGCGCCTAGCACCTCGGCGCGGTCACCCAGCACCCCGGCCTGGACGTCGAGCGCCTCCTTGACGCTCGGCAACGCGTAACGATCGAGCGCGTCGCGGATCCCTTCGACGAGACCGCTGCCGGCGAAGCCGAGGTCGCCGCCGACGATCACCGCCGCGGGGCTGAGGATGTTGCAGAGGCCGGCCAGCACGCGGCCGATCTCCCTCCCGGCGTCCGCGACCACTCGCCGGGCGCCGACGTCGCCGGCCGAGACGAGCTCCACGAGCTCCCGGACGCCGAGCTCCGGGCCGTTCGCGGGCCGGAGGAGCTCGAGCACGGCGTCGGTGGACGCGACCGTCTCGAGGCAGCCGCGGTTCCCGCACCGGCAGACGACGCCCTCGCTGCGGACGTGCACGTGCCCGAGCTCGCCCGCGAGGCCGGTGATGCCGCGATGCAGCTGGCCGCCGAGCACGATGCCGGCGCCGATACCGGACGAGACCATCACGTACACGACGTCCTCGAGCCCGCGGCCGGCGCCGAACGAGATCTCGGCGAGCGCACCGAGGTTCGCGTCGTTGTCGACCGCGACGTGCATCCCGAGCCGCTCCTCGAGCTCGTCCACCGCGTTCAGCCCGGCCCAGCCGGGGAGGATGACCGTCGAGCCGACGGTGCCGTTTCGCGACACCGGGCCCGAGAGGGCCATGCCCGCGCCGACGATCCGCGAGCGATCGAGCCCAGCCTCGCCGAGGACGACGTCGACGAGCTCGGTCGCGGCATCGAGAGCGGTCGTGGCCGCGTGGTCGACGTCGAGATCCTCCCACCGCTCGGCGAGCACGGTCGACGAGAGATCGGCAACTGCGACCCGGAGGTGACGGTGGTCGAAATGGATGCCCACCACCGCTCCGGCTGCAGGATCGAGCCGGAGCAGTGTCGGCGGCCGGCCGCGCCCCTGGGACTCCTGGACCTCGGCCGACGGCTGCTCGACGACGAGGCCCCTCGCCTGCAGGTCGCTGACGAGCGTCGTCACCGTGGTGCGGGAGAGGCCGGTGTGGCGGGCGATCTCGCTGCGGCTCGCTCTCCCCCGTTGACGCAGCGCGTCGATCACGCGCAGGCGGTTCAGCTCCCGAAGGGATTCGAGGGATCCAGCCGTTGCCATCCGGGAGACTTTCACCAGGTTGAGACGACTTTGTCAAGAGCCTGGCGTAAATACCCTCGTTCGAGGCCGGAAATAGAACGGAGGGTTCGCAGTATTCAGTTGTTCGCGGCGTCGCCGTTCGCATCGCCGGCGCCGGGCTTGTGGCGCCAGCCGAACGTGACTGTGAGGCGGTCGATCCGCTGACCCTCGACGGAATCGACCCGGAAGATCGTGCCTTCGTGCACGACCTCGTCCCCCGGCTCGGGCGCCCGGCCGAGCGCCCCGAAGACGAATCCGGCGACGGTGTGGTAGTCGTCGTCGGGCACGTCGCACTCGAACTGCTCGTTGAAGTCGTCGATCGAGAAGGTGCCGCCGATCCGGATCGTGTCGTCGTCGACCTGCTCGACGGCCTCGTCGGGAACGTCGAACTCGTCCTCGATCTCGCCGACGATCTCCTCGACGAGGTCCTCGAGCGTGATGATCCCCTCGACCGCCCCGTACTCGTCGATCACGATCGCCATGTGCTGGTTCGTCCGGCGGAAGTCCGTCAGGAGCGCTGCGAGATCCTTCGTCTCGGGGACGAGCGGCGCCGGCCGGAGGAGCTCCGCGAGCTCGACGTCGGCGATCCCGCGCTCCTGCAGGGCCGCGAAGAGATCGCGGACGTGGAGGATGCCGGCGATGTCGTCGAGCGACTCGCGGTACACCGGGAAGCGCGTGTAAGGCGACTCGAGGACGGTGTGCAACGCGTCCTCGGGTGCGAGGTCCACGGAGAGCGCGACGACCTGGGGCCGCGGCACCATCACGTCGGCCGCCTGCTTGTCTCCGAAGTCGAACACCTTCGCGAGCATCTCCTGCTCGCCGAACTCGATCTCGCCGTGCTCGGCCGAGCTCGTCAGGAGCATCCGGAGCTCGGCCTCCGAGTGCGCCTCGTGCTCGGCGCCCGGAGGTTTCTGGCCGAGCCATCCGAGCACGAGCTCGGTTGCTCGCTGCAGCACCCAGACGAGCGGCCCGAACACGGTGAAGAACGCGCGCACCGGCGCCGAGAGCGCCAGCGCGGTCGCCTCCGGGTGGTTGAGGGCGATCCCCTTCGGGACGAGCTCGCCGATCACGACGTGCAGGAACGTGATGATGAGGAGCGCGAGGATGACGGCGAGCACCGTCGCGACCACGGGCTCGAAGGCGTGCGCGAGCGCCTGCTCGCCGAGTGCTCCGATCGCGAGCGACGTGAGCGTGACCCCGAGTTGCATCGCGGCGATGAATCGCGGTGGGTCGGCCGTGATCCGCAGCACGGCGCGCGCGCGGCGGTTCCCTTCGCGCTCGAGCTCGCGGATCCGGGTCCGGCGCGACGTGACGAGGCCGTACTCGCCCGCGACGAACGACCCGTTGAGGAGAATGAGGCCCGCGAGCGCGAGCAGCTCGAAAAGGAGCTTCATCGGCCGGCGCTGCCCAGATGGCCTTCGCTGCTGCTCAGGGAGCCCGGTCGGGGCGGCAGGTCGTCGTTCAAGCTCGCGCTGATGGTATCCGAGCGACCGGCGCTCACGGCCGCGATCGACCCCTGACACGAACATATGTTCTATACTGCGGGCATGAAGGTCGAGTACCGGCTCGAGCCGTGCAAGGTCGCGCTGAACCGGGTGCGGGGGATGCCGTTCGCCTGGTCGCTCAACCCGTACATGGGCTGTGTCCACCGCTGCACGTTCTGTTACGTCCGTGCGTTCGAGCTGCGGGCCGACCGCCCGTTCGACGGCCGATACGGCACCTCGATCCGGGTCAAGGAGAACATCCCCGAGGTGCTCCGGCACGAGCTGTCACGGCAGTCGTGGAGCGGCGAGGGGGTCGTGATCGGCGCGGCGACCGATCCGTACCAGCCCGCCGAGGGCCGATTCCGGCTCACGCGCTCGTGCATCGAGGTGCTCACTGAGCACTCGAACCCGCTCGCCCTGATCACGCGCGGCCCGCTGATCGTCCGTGACGTCGATGTGCTCGTGGAAGCGGCGCGGCGCGCGGACGTCTCCGTGTCGTTCTCGGTCCCGACGCTCGATCTCGACGTCTGGAGGCAGACCGAGCCGGGCACCGCACCGCCGAGACAGAGGCTGCGGGCGCTCGAGGAGCTCGTCGGGGCCGGGATCAAGGCCTCGGTCGGGATGGCGCCGATCCTTCCCGGGGTCTCCGACCGTCCCGAGCAGCTCGCCGAGGTCGTGCGTGCGGCTCGGGCGGCCGGCGCCTGCGGGATCTGGGCGAACATGCTCCACCTCCAACCCGGCACGAGGGAGCATTTCCTCGATGCGCTCGAGCGCTCGTGGCCCGAGCTCCTGCCCGACTACGAGCGCCTCTACGCGATGAGCGGATACCTGAAAAGCTCGGTCGCCGCGCCGGTGCGCGAAGCGGTCAAGGCGCTCGCGCGCGAGCACGGCGTCCGCGACCGGCGCGCGATCCGCATCGCGGCACAGTCGAAGCCCGAGCAGCTCACTCTTGCGCTCTGATTGGCCGCGAGTCCGGGTGGTACGGCCGATCGTGGGCATAGACTCGGATACGTGCCCGACGAGATCACGATCCTCATCGTCGACGACCACGAGGTCGTGCGCGAGGGACTGCGGCTCTCGCTCTCGCGCGCGCCGCACATCCGCGTCGTCGGGGAGGCCTCCGACGGAACGAGCGCGATCGACCTCGCGCTGCGCCGGAAGCCCGACGTCGTGATCATGGACGTCCGGATGCCGGGCATGGACGGGCTCGAAGCGACCCGCGAGCTCACCGAGCAGCTGCCCGAGACGAAGGTCTTGATCTTCACCGCCTACTCGGAGCGCTCCCTGCTCGGGCGCGGGTTCGAGTCGGGCGCCAAGGGCTACGTCCTCAAGGAGGCGCCGCACGGAACGCTCGTGCGCGCGATCGAGAAGGTCGCAGCGGGCGACGGGTACGTCGACCCGGCGCTGATGCCGCAGTTCCTCGCGGGCCGTGACCAGTCGGACATGCTGACTCCCCGCGAGCGCGAGATCCTGCAGCTGCTGGCCGACGGCCTTTCCAACGGCGACGTCGCCGAACGTCTCTTCATCTCCCAGGAGACGGTCAAGAGCCACGTCCGCCACATCCTCACGAAGCTCGAAGCGGACACGCGCACGCAGGCGGTCGCGATCGCGCTGCGCGAGGCGATGATCGACTGATCTCGTGACCGACGATGACCACGGTGCGCTCGATCGCCTGATCTCGGCCGAGCAGGACGAGAGACGGCGGCTCGCGCTCTTCCTGCACGACGGGCCGGTGCAGAACCTGGCCGGGATCGCCCTCATGCTCGACGGCGCCCTGCACGCGCTCGCCGGAGAGAACCAGGAGCAGTGCCGCTCGATCATCGAGGCGGCGCTCGCGCAGCAGCGCGCGACGATCCGAGAGCTGCGCGACCTCTCCTTCGTGCTCGAGCCCGTCGTCCTCCGCGACCACGGGCTCGCCCCCGCACTGCGCGGGCTCGCCGACCAGGCCACACACGCCTACGGAGTCGCGATCGAGATCGACGTGAACGGCGCCGACGACCTCGGCGAGACGGCGAGCGTCGCGCTCTACACGATCCTCCGCGAGCTGCTCGACCAGGCGATCCGTCGCGGCCCGCCGGGCCGGATCACGATCCGGCTCGCCGCGACCGCGGACGGCGGGCTGCTCGCGACGATGGCCGACAACGCCGACCCGGAGCGACGGCGACGGTCGCTCGAGTCGATCGAGGAGCGCGTTCGCGCCCTCCACGGCGAGGTACACGTGCGGGCGACCGACGACGGGACCGAAGTGAGGGTCACCCTGCCGCCGCACAACGCACGGCGCTAGGAGCTAGTGGCGGCCGCTCGTGAACGCGCACGGCCGCGGATCGCCCGGCAGAGGCGACGGACCGACCTTCGTGACGACGAGTGAGTGGCCCTCGTCCTCGAGCTCGGTGCCGACGGCGGGAACCTCGCCGTCACGCTCCCTGAGCGAGTAGCCGTTCGGTGACCAGGCGAAGACGACGTGGCCCCGCTGTGCCGTCGTGCGGAGCGCGGTGCCGTCGCCGTCGATCACTTGTTCTCGACGTTGTTCTCGGTCGCGTAGGTGTCGACGAGCGGATCGATCGACTCGAAGCCCTGCGGGAACGCGTAGTTGATCTTCACGAACGGCTCCCACTTCTCGGGCAGCGCGTCCTCGGGAAAGATCGCCTCGACGGGACACTCCGGTTCGCACGCCCCGCAGTCGATGCACTCGTCGGGGTCGATGACGAGCATGCGCGCGGCCTCGTGGATGCAGTCGACCGGGCAGACGTCGACGCAGGAGCGATCCTTGATGTCGATGCAGGGCTCGGCGATCACATAGGTCATCGAGGCCTCATTCTACTGGCGCAAGAAGGCCCTCGATCACCTCACCCGGGCGCTCGAACAGCGCCGATTTGACGATCACACGGTCGAATCCGGCTGCGAGCCCGCGGCGGAGCCCGTCGGTGTCGGTGTGGTTCGTGAAGCCGAGGAGGGGCACCTCGGGGTAGGTGTCCGCGACGTCTGCGGGGTCGACGCGCCCGATGTCCGCGATCACGAGATCGGGCGGTTCGATGCCCTCCGTCGAGGCGAAGCGGTGCTCCGGAAGCAGCGCTTCGAGCTTCCCGCGGAGAAAGAGGTCGCAGCCCACGAGCAGGACCCTCGCCATGTCGGCCCTGATCCTAACCGTCAGGACGTGCCGAGGCCGAGCTTCGAGAAGAGCTGGTCGAGCCCGATCCGCAGCCACCAGTCGCGGTCGAAGAAGAGCAGGAGCCCGAGCGCGATCAGCGTCGTCCCGGAGACACCGCGGAGAACGTTGTAGTGCGAGCGAACCCAGCGGAACATCCGCATCGCGTGCGCGAACGCGACGCCGGCGATCACGAACGCCGCCCCGAGGCCCAGCGAGTAGGCGAGGAGCAGGATCACGCCGCGGACGACGCCGCCGCTCGAGCTCGCGAGCACGAGGATCGAGGCGAGAACGGTGCCGATGCACGGCGCCGCGCAGACGGCGAACGCTCCGCCGAGGAGGGCCGACGAGCCTCCGCGACGGGCCTTCTGGAGCAGTCCGGGCGCCATGGCGCGCTCCGGCCACGGAAGGAGACCGACGAACGCGAGCCCGAGAACGACGAGGACGAAGCCCGCGATCTCGGTCTGCGTCGTCTTCGCGACCGAGCTCGCGATCGCAGCCGCCGCTGCGCCGAGCACCACGAACACCGACGTGAAGCCGGCGATGAACGGGATGCTCGAGAGGACGACGCGGCGCGCGGAGCCACGCTCCCCGAGACGCGTCACCTCGACCGCCGACACCGCGGAGAGGTAGCCCGGGACGAGCGGGAGCACGCAGGGCGTGATCACCGAGAGCAGGCCCGCTGCGAAGGCGACCGGAAGCTTCTCGATCATCTCAGGAATCGAAGCGTGCGAGCTCCTGGTCGACCCGGAGCTCGAGGTTCGGCGCCAGCTTCGGCACCGTGGGCAGCGAGGCGACGGTGCCCGGGCCGTCGCGGTCCGCAAGCCAGGCGCGCGCACCGAGCCCGACGGCGCCCGCACCGAGCACGATCACGCCGAGCGGGAGGAGCCAGGCGAGCAGATCGAAGCCGTTCGAGGTGGGCGTCGCGAGCACGGACTTCCCGAAGCCCTCGGTGACGACGAAGTAGTGCTCGATCTGCTTCTTCGACCAGCCCGCCGCGATCTGCTTGCTGATCTGCTTCTTCATCTGCTGCGCGAGCGGCGAGACCGACTCGTCGAGCGGCTCGTGGCAAGTGACGCAGACGAGGTCGGCCTCCATCGCAGCCTGCGTGGGGTGCGCGCCGCTTCCGGAGCGGAAGACGAGCGCGAGACCCAGCACGAGCGCCAGGATCGCGAGCACTGCGGCGAACGGCTTCACGTGCTCAGGGTACTCGCCACGCGACTGCGCGTGCCTTCTCCTACTGGGTGAGCGCGGTCTTGATCCCGAGGTCGAGCAACTGGGGCGTCGCAGCCCCGATGATGTGCCCGACCTGGCCCGTCTTGTTCGGCGGCAGCGGGATCACGACGCCGCGCTTGTCGATGAAGAACGTCTCGGGATACCCGGTGACCCCGTAGTGGCCGATCAGAGGCCCCGAGTCGGGGATCACGGGGTAGGTGATGTCGAAGCGCTTCATGAACGCGGTCGCGGGCCCGGAGAGATCCTGCTCGTCGATCCCGACGAACACGACGTCCTTGCCGGCCCACTTCTTCGCGATCTCCGAGACGACGGGCGCCTCGTGCGTGCAGGGCGGGCAGTAGGACTGCCAGAAGTTCAGCACGACGACCTTGCCGCGGAGCGAGGTCAGCGAGATACGCCCGGGGGCGCCGACCCGGTTGGCCGCGAACGGGTAGGCCTTGAAGCGTTGGCCGCTGTCGACCACGCTCGCGAGTTTCCCGACCTTGTTGTGCGTCGTCTTGTAGACGAGCAGCCCGAGGAGCGCGATCACGACGATCACGGAGGCTGCCTGCGCTGCTCTCTGGACGCCGCTGCTCATCAGACGATGAAGACCGGGGTCCCGACCCGCACCTTGGTGAAGAGCCATTCGGAGTCTGCCACCTGCATCCGGATGCAGCCGTGGGACTCGCTGTAGCCGATCGAGCCGGGCTCGTCGGTGCCATGGATCCCGATCCCGGGCGCCGAAAGACCCATCCAGCGCGTGCCGAGCGGGTTGTCCGGCCCGGGCGGCACCGGACTGAGACCTGCAGCCCATGCGTCCTGGGTCGGCGGATACCAGGTCGGGTTCACCCACTTCACGACGATCGAGAAGCGTCCGGTGGGCGTCGGGTAGATCGACTGGCCCGTCGCGACCGGGAACACGCGCCAGACGGTGTTGTTCGGGCGGAAGAGCGTGAGGCGGTTCGCCTCACGGTTGATGAGGATCATCGGCCCGAAGCTCTGCGCGGTCACGGCCGGCGCGACCCTGTGCGTCTTCACCGCGAGCGGGCGCCTGGTGTTGGACGTCAATGACCTGACGACGCGCTCGAGGAGCGTCTTCTCGTCGACGGTGACGCCCACCTGCTCCTGGGCCACGTACGGGTGGCCGTCCCTGACCGTCAGCTGCGCGTCGCGCGGCTTCTGATCAAAGCGCCTCGAGAGCGAGGCGAGCGCCCGACGGACCGCCGCGCCGTGCACCGAGACCACGAGACGGATGTTCGTCCCGGAGCTCGCGGCGCGTGCGTGCCCGATCGCCGGATCGACGTACGCGGTCGCGAGCTTCGCCGGGTGCAGCATCACCTGGGTGCCGTCGACCACGAGTGGGATCGGCGTCGCGAACGCGGACCTGACGGCACTCGCCGCCGCACCGGGCGCGAGACCGCCGACGCGGATGCCGGCGATGCGAACCCCACCCGGCACCGTCACGGCCGTCGCCGCCTTCTTGACCGCGTGCGCCTTCACCTTTGCCGGAGCCGCCGCGAGAGCCGGCCCGACGACGACGCATGCAAGCGCCGGCAGGAGCGTCGCTTTCACGATCGATGTGCGCAGACGGCGCCCGTTCTTCGAATAGGATTCCACATGCCCCGCTTCGGGTC
>DASZLW010000028.1:0-9010 GCA_035552175.1 Gaiellaceae bacterium
GCTCGCCGTCAAGCACACGACCCGCGCCTCGCGGGCGATCGTCGAGGAACTCGTCTCGGTCGTCGACATGCACACGCTCGAGGATCAGCTCGCGCCGGCCCGGCTCGAGCTGAACGATCTCGGCGTCGTCCGGCTCCGCCTGGCCGAGCCGCTCGCGGTCGACGCGTATACCCGAAACCGCGCCACCGGGGCCTTCATCCTGATCGACGAGGCGACGAACGACACCGTCGCCGCCGGGATGGTGCTCGACGCATCGTGACCGCCGCCCGCACGGCTGACCCCTACCGCGACCTTGCGGTGATCGACTCGCGCGCGCCGCGCACGAACCAGACGGTGATCGGAGTGGTCTCGCTCCTCGCGATCGCGACCGGCTGGTGGTGGCTCCTCGGCGCGCTCGCCGTGCAACTCGCGCTCGGTCTCACGCTCGGCCGCCGTTACTGCCTCCCGTGCCTCCTCTACTTCGAGGTGGTCCAGCCGCGCTTCGGCGAAGGGCCGCTCGAGGACTCACGCCCGCCACGGGCCGCGAACACGGTCGGCCTCGTCGTGCTCGCAGCCGCGGCGCTCGCGTTCGCGGCGGGCGCAACGGTGCTCGGAATCGCGCTCGGCGCCCTCGTCGCCGCACTCGCCCTCGTCGCGGCGGTCACGGGCTTCTGCACCGGTTGCGAGGCCTACAAGCTCGGCTGCCGCCTGACCGGCCGCCCGTTCGTCTCGTGTCCGCTCCCGCCTCGGTCCGCGTGACGGCCTCGACCGGATGACCTGGCAGTTCTCGCTTGCGGGGCTCGGCGTCGGGGTCCTCGTCGGGATGACGGGCATGGGCGGCGGGAGCCTGATGACGCCGATCCTGATCCTGATCTTCGGCTTCAACGCCAAGGTCGCCGTCGGCACCGACATCCTGCACGGCGCCGTGTTCAAGTCGTTCGGCGCGGTGCGCCATCGGATGCTCGGAACCGTGCACGCCCGCCTTGCGCTCTGGATGCTGATCGGCTCCGCGCCGATGTCGCTCCTCGGTGTCGAGCTCGCGAACTCGGTCGGCGACCACAGCATGACGACCTTCCAGAAGGTCGTGGGGGGTGCGCTGATGCTCGGCGGAGCCGGGTTCCTGGCGAAGACCTTCATTGCGAGCCACGCGGATGACGCGCCCTTCCACCTGTCGCGGCGTGACAAGACGATCGCGATCGCGATCGGTGCGTTCGGCGGCTTCATCGTCGGGCTCACCTCGGTCGGCTCGGGCACCTTCTTCGGGCTCGCGATGCTCTTCGCCTACCCGCTGACCGCGCCGAAGATGGTCGGGACGGACATGTTCCACGCCGCGGTGCTGCTCTGGGTCGCGGGCATCTCGCACCTCCTGCACGGGGACGTCGACAAGCACGCGATGGCGTGGCTCCTCGTCGGCTCGATCCCGGGCGTGCTGATCGGATCGAATCTCTCGATCAAGGTGCCGGAGCGGTCGCTGCGCACGGTCTTCGGGATCGTGCTCGTCCTCTCCGGGATAAAGCTCGTCGGCGTCCCCGAGGCGAACTACGTGATCTGCGGGATGCTCGTCGCCCTCGCGGTGCTGCTCGTGCTCTGGCTTCTGCGCCAGCAGCGGGTACGGCGCCTCGCGGCTCAAGAGGCGACGTAGAATCGTCCGGGCCGTGGCCCGGGTGCTCTCGACCGCGTTCTGCGTCGCTCTCCTGGCTGCGACTGCGGTTGCGTTCGCCCTGACGGAGGGCGCGAAGACCGAGCGCAGCCCCATCTACGGCACGAACATCCCGCAGCACGTCTTCTCGCCGAGCTGCAATCCGAGGCATTGCAAGTCCGATGTCGCGGACATCAACTTCAAGTTGCGGAAGAAGCAGCACCTTCAGGTGTGGATGGATCAGAACGGCACCCGGGTCGCGACGATCGTCTCCGGGAAGACGTTCCCGAAGGGAGAGGTGAAGCTTCAGTTCACCGGCCTCGCGGACGACGGCGTGACGATCCTTCCCGACGGCTCCTACCAGCCGGTCGTCCGCTTCACCGACGAGCACCGCACGATCAGGCTCCCGAACTTCATCGAGCTCGACACGACGCCGCCGAGGGTGGTCAAGTTCGCGAAGCAGATCTACACCGAGATCTCGCCGGACCACGACGGTCGCAGGGACGTGTTCCGCGAGCCCTACACGCTCGACTCGGCGGCGCACGCCGTGCTGATCGTCAACGGCCACCAGGCGGAGTTCACGCACGGGCTGAAGACCAAGGGCACCCTCACCTGGGGCGGCAGGATCGACGGCCACCTCGTGCATCCGGGCCGCTACGTCCTCTACATCGCGGCGCAGGACGCCGCCGGCAACCGCTCCAAGCCGTTCCCCTTCGCCGTCGTCACGGTCAGGTTCCTCGCCCTCGGCCGGACGACGATCGACGTCGCCCCGAACCGCCGTTTCGCGCTCCTCGTCGTGACCGACTCGAAGGACGTGAGCTGGCTCCTCGACCGCGGCCGCGGTGAGTCCCGCTCCCACACCCTGCGGATCCGGGCGCCGCGGAAACGGGGCCATTACAACCTGTTCGTGACCGCATCCGGGCATACGGCGAGGGCGACGGTGGTCGTCGGATGAACGTCGACCTGGCGCGGCTCGGCGGGGTCGCCGGCGCGCTCGGGCTCTCCGTCCTCATCCTCGCGCCCATACGAACCTGGCGTCTCGCCTCGCTCGTGACCTGGGCGGCCGGGTGCGGGCTGCTCGCGATCGCTCTCGCGCCTTCGGGACACCATCGCGCCTACGCGGCCGCTGCCGTCGGAGGTGTCGTGATCGCTCTCCTGCTCGGCTTCCTCTTCGTCAAGCTGCCATGGACGCTCGCCGTCGCCGTCCTCGCATGCGCTCCGGCCCGCATCCCCGTCACGGTCGGCTCGACCAAGGCGAACCTGCTCCTGCCGCTCTACGTCGTCGTCGCCGGTGCAGTCGTCGCGCTCGCGTGGGAGGCGATCCGGTGGCGCGGGGGGGAGGAGCGACTGCCGCCGCAGCTCGGGATCTGCTCCCGTCCGGCCGCGCTCCTCGTCATGTGGCTCGGGCTCGGGCTGCTCTGGTCGGACAGTGCCGGTGGCGGCAAGAGCGTCCGGGCCGGAGCCGTCGACCTGCTGTTCTACATCCTCCCCCTCGGCCTGCTCGCGGTCGCCCTCAGCCGGCTCCGGTGGGACATCCGCTGGGTCAAGGGGCTCTACGTCCAGATCGCGGCGATGGCGCTCGCGTTCGGCGTGATCGGGATCGACCAGTACCTGACGCGGAACATCTACTGGAACCCGAAGGTCAGGGTCGACAACGCCTATGCCCCCGTCGGCTGGTACTTCCGCGTCAACTCGATCTTCTACGACCCGTCGATCTACGGCCGCTTTCTCGTCGTCGCGATCCTCGCGAGCCTCGTGATCGTCCTGTTCGCGCGCGGGCAAGCGGTGTGGGCGGCAGCGGCCGCCGCCGCGGTCACTCTCGTCGGGCTGCTCCCGTCGTTCTCGCAATCGAGCTTCTTCGCCCTCGCGGTCGGGGTCGGGGTCGCGCTCGTCGTGCTCTGGCAGAAGAAGGCGATCCTCCCGCTCGCGGTCGCGGCCGCCGCTCTCGCCGCGATCACGCTCGGCGTCCCGCAGCTCCGGAATCGCATCATCGGCCATTCGACCACCTCACACGTGACGGACGGTCGCTCCACGCTCGTGAACGCAGGCATCAAGATCGCCCTCCACCATCCCTTGATCGGCGTCGGCACGGGAGGGTTCGTCGAGGGGTACGCGAAGCAGCTCGGCCACGGGAAGAAAGGCCGCGCCTCGCACGACGCTCCGATCACGGTCGCGGCCGAGAACGGCATCCCGGGGCTCGCGCTGCTCGGCTGGCTCCTCGTCGCCGCGTTCCTGATGCCGTTTCGCCGGAACCGCGGTTCGACCGCGACGGACCGCGCCCGGCTCGCCTTCGGATTAGCCTTGCTCGCGATCGTCGTGCACAGCCTCTTCTACAACGCGCTTCTCGAGGACCCGCTCTTCTGGGCGGCGGTCGCCCTGACCGCGGTCGCGCTGCGGGAGCCGGAGGCCGCGTGATCGGCCGCTGGAAGCGGGCCCTCGTCCTCGCCCCGCACACCGACGACGGCGAGTTCGGCTGCGGCGGCACGATGGCGCGGCTCCGCGAGGAGGGCACGGAGGTCCGGTATGTCGCCTTCTCGATCGCCACCCGCTCGCTCCCGGAGGGCTTCCCTCCGGACACCTTGAGGCACGAGGTCGCTGCCGCCACGACCGAGCTCGGAATCCCGTCCGAGTGCCTGACCGTGCACGACTTCGACGTCCGGACGTTCCCGGAGCACCGCCAGGAGATCCTCGAGCTCCTGATCGCGCTCTGGAACGACTGGCAGCCCGACGTCGTCTTCCAGCCTTCGCTCCACGACATCCACCAGGATCACCAGGCGATCGCCGCCGAAGGCCTCCGCGCCTTCAAGCGCACCACGATCCTCGGGTACGAGATCCCCTGGAACAACCTCGACTTCGCCTACCAGGCCTACATCTCGCTCGAACGCCGCCACCTCGAGCGCAAGGCCGCCGCACTCGCGAAGTACGCGTCGCAGCAACACCGCCGCTACGCCGACCCCGAGTACGTCTGGAACCTCGCGCGAACCCACGGGATCAACATCAACCGCGAGTACGCCGAGGTCTACCAGGTCTATCGCGCGATCGCGTAGGGGGGCGGCGCCGGGCGGCGCCCCGGCGACGGCGGGGGTCACGCGACGCGGCAGCGCGTCCGAGCGACGAGGGTCGCCGCGGGCGGCTACCTACCTCTCCGCTCGCGCGACGCCGTCGCTCTCAGCGGAGCCTTCGTCGGACGACGGCGCGGCCGATCGGGCCAGCCGCTCGAACCATTCGAGTGGTACATCGCTCTTCGATCCCGTGCGATTGTCAGCCCGGTAGAACCGAAGGTAGAAGTCGCGAGAGGGCCCGAGGCGATCCAACAGGCGCCGGGCTCGAGCCTCCGCCGCATCCCATTTGCCGCCGCGGTCGCCCTTGACCCACGCGTTGTAGGCCTCGTCGTGCAGCTCGATCACGTCGAGCAACTCGGGATCTTCGATGAAGCGTTCGGCGAAGCGCCTTGCGATCATCGCGTGATGATTTTCACCCGTGGGAGGCTGCTCTCGATCAACCCGATCCTTGAACGTGTCGTGGATCAGCGCGACGAGCCGAAGGCGTCCGCGATCGGTCGAGTCGAGCGGCTCCTCGTCGACGTTTGCGAGGACGGCTTCGACGTGAGCAGAAACCGTTCCCTCGGGATGCCCGGGACGGGGACTGCCCCAGGAGGCACCTCGCTGCCATTCCGGGTCGCCGACGACCCTTGCCTCCAACTCGGTCTCCGCAGTCACCGCCATCTCCGAAGGGTAGTCCTACGACGCGGCTCGGCTCGCTGCCGCCTCAGACGAGCCGGACGAGCGCAGTCGCTACCGCTGCGATCACGATCACGAGCAGGAGCGGCGCGCGGAGGACGATTGCGACCGCCGCGGCGGCGACACCAGCGGCACGGCCGTCGAGCACGAGATGACGGCCGGAGGCGAAGGCCTGGTCGACCACGAGTGCCGCCAGCAGTGCCGGTGCGAGCAATGCGACGACGCCGTCGAGCCGGGCCGGCAGACTGCGCCCGCCGAGGATCGCCGGCCCGGCCGCCTTCAGGAGCACCGTTCCCACACCCACGATCGCCACCGACGTCCACGCCGCGCTCACGCCGTTCTCCTCAGCCCGAGGAGGCATACGGCGGCTGTGGCGATCACGGGGATCCCGGGAGGAGTGAACGGGATCAGCGCGACCGCGACCGCGGCACCCGATGCCGCCGCGGCGATCGCGCGCGATCCGTTGAGCTGGCGCGCGAGCAGCGCGAGGAAGAGAGCCGGAAACGCGCCGTCGAGGCCGAGCCGGTTCGGATTCCCGAGCGCGACGAACGATCCGACCGCCGTTCCGGCGACCCAACCCACCCAGAGCGTGGCTCCGGCGCCGATCAGCTTCAGCCGGTCGATGCGGCCGTCCGGGCCGACCGACACCGCCCATGACTCGTCGACGATCAGCTGCGACTCGCCGAAGCGGCGCCAGAAGCCGCCCGAGAAGGCAGAGCCGACCGAGATGCTGATCGCGCCGTACCGCGCGTTCAGGAGCAACGCCGCAGTGACCGCAGCCGCCACGCCGCCTCCCGCGCCGAGAACGGACGCGACGGCTACCTGAGCCGAGCCTGCAAACGTCGTCGCCGACATCACGACCGGGGCCACGGAGCCCATGCCGGCCGACCGCGCGAGCACGCCGAACGAGACGCCGAACGCGGTTCCGGCCGGAACGAGCGGCATGATCGCCCGCACACCGGCCCTGAACCCGCCCCGTCCCGGCTGCGATGCCATGGTCGCGAGTCTGCCTGGCATGCCCGGCGTGCGTTTTCGTCTGCAGGATGCGGCGGCGGTGGCGAATGCCCTATCGGGTCAGGCGCCCCACCTCGTTCGTCGTCGAGAGTTAGAACTCGACGACGAGCCCGTCCTGGGCGAGCTCGACGCCCTCGGAGGCGAGCTCGACTGGACGGTGGATCACGATGAGCCGTTTTGCGCCCGAGTCGGCGAATGCCGCCTCGGCCTCGTCGAGTGCGAGGTGTCCCCGCAGGTCGGGCCCGTCGCTCGCTCCGTCGGCGAGGGTCGCCTCGCACAGGAACAGGTCGGCGTCGCGGGCGACCTCGGCGAGCTCGTCTGCCGGGGCCGAATCTCCCGAGTAGGCGAGTGTGCGGGAGCCGTCCGTGACGCGGAACCCGTGCGCCTCGAGGGTGTAGTGCGGAACGCGGAGCCCGGTGATCGTGAAGCCCGCCGTCTCGAACGGGATGCCCGCTTCGTACTCCGAGACCACGAAGACCCTGTCGAACATGTCCGGGAAGCCGAGCCGGCCGCCGAACTCCTCGAGGATCGCGCGACCGCCCGTCGGCACCCAGAGCTCGGGCCGGGGCGGCCGTCCTCCGCTCCAGTACAGCGAGCCCCAGACCCACGGGACGAGATCGCCCCAGTGGTCGAGGTGGAAGTGCGTGATCGCGATCGCATCGAGCTGCGGCCAGCCGCCGCGCTCCCGCAGCCGTGCAAGGACGCCTGGCCCGCAGTCGAGCAGCAGTGACCCCGCGCCGTCAGGGAGGCCCGGGCCCTCGACCAGATAGCCCGAGTGCGCCGAGCCGGGATTGGGCCACGCCGGCGAGCAACCGATCACGGTTAGCTTCACGGGCGCATGTTTACAGCCCGGCGAGCATGAGGCACCGAAGAACCTACGCGGCGGCGTGCAGCAGTGCCCGCAGCACGTCCGCGAACGCGTCTGGATTGGCACGGTTGCGGGCACGCCAGGCGTGCTCGGCTCGGTAGGCGCCCGCGTATTTCTCGCTCACGAGGTGGTAGCTGCCGGATACGGCGGCGACGTTCGCACCGTCGGTTTCGCCGTTTCCCAGGGCGTCCCGGATGCGGTGGCCGAGCGACCAGGCGGTTTTGTAGCTGACGTTGATCCGCGTCGCGAGTCGGTGCGCCGGGAAGCCGTCCTCGGAGTCGATGAGAAGCGAGACGGCGACGAGCCACTTCCAGAGCGGCACTGCCGAGTCGTGCAGGCGGGTTCCCGACGTGACGCTGAACCGGTACCGGCATTCGCGGCAGTCGATCTGGTTGCGCGTGGGAACCCGGGTGACGCGATCGGAGCCGCAGCGCGGGCAGATGAGCCCGCCGGGCCACCGGAGGTGCTCGAGATAGGAGCGGCAGTGATCCTCTCGCAGCCGCGGGTCCGCGACCGCAACCACGTCGCGCCAGTCCGCGATCGTGACTCGAGGGTGAGTTTCGGTGAGGTTCGTGCCCATCGGGAGTCGACGCCGAGGCCGCACCTGGAATACGGGCGATTCGCCCGGTCGGTTCTCTTCCGTCCCGCAACTCTGGGGCGTTGCGGGACGCGCGCACGGCGGCTATGGTTTCGGGGATGGTGGCTTCGCCGCGCGCAGTCTCGAATGGACGCATCGACGCAGTCGACCCCGGCTGCTCGCTGCTCGCGCTCGGCCTCCTCCTTCCCCGCTGAGGGAAGCGAGCCGACGACATACCCGACCCTGCGTCCCGCACCAACGGGAGAAGTCCGTCCGCCGTCGAAGACCGCCTCGAGAAGGAGCCCGCCGTGACGATGCCCTACCGGAAGTACCGCCCGTACGAAACCGTCGAGCTGCCCGACCGCACCTGGCCTGACCGCGTCGTCGACCGCGCGCCGGTGTGGTGTTCGACCGATCTCCGTGACGGCAACCAATCGCTCGTCAAGCCGATGGATTCCGTGCGCAAGCAGAAGATGTTCGACCTGCTCGTGACGCTCGGGATCAAGGAGATCGAGGTCGGCTTCCCCTCGGCGTCGAGGACCGACTTCGATTTCGTCCGTTCGCTCGTCGAGGACGGGCTGATTCCGGATGACACGACGATCGCGGTGCTCACGCAGGCGCGCCCGGAGCTGATCGAGCGGACGTACGAGGCGATCGAGGGCGCCAACCGGGCGATCGTCCACCTCTACAACTCGACCTCCGAGACGCAGCGGCGCGTCGTGTTCCGGCTCGACAAGGACGGGATCACGGACCTGGCCGTGCGCGGGACGGAGCTCTGCAGGGAGCTCGCGGCGGGCACGAAGACGGGAATCGTGTTCGAGTACTCGCCCGAGAGCTTCCACGGGACCGAGCTCGACTACGCCCTCGAGATCTGCGAAGCCGTCATCGCCGAGTGGGGGCCGACGAGCGACGAGAAGATGATCGTGAACCTGCCGACGACGGTCGAGTCGTTCCCACCGAACGTGTATGCCGACAGGCTCGAGTGGTTCCAGCGGCACATGTCGGCGCGCGACCAGATCATCCTGAGCGTCCATCCCCACAACGATCGCGGCACGGCAGTCGCGACGGCGGAGCTCGGCCTGATGGCGGGCGCCGACCGCGTCGAAGGGACGCTCTTCGGGAACGGCGAGCGCACCGGCAACGTCGACCTGATCACGCTCGCGCTGAACCTGATGACGCAGGGCGTCGATCCG
>DASZLW010000029.1:0-4488 GCA_035552175.1 Gaiellaceae bacterium
CGCCCGATCACGCTCACGGAGCGGCCGACCTCGACGGCGACGTCGATCGCCTGCTGCATGCGGTGGATGTTCGATGCGAACGAGCAGACGAGGACGCGTCCGGTCCGCGCCGGGATGATCTGGCGGAACGCCTCGCCGACGACCCGCTCGGAGCGTGTGAAACCGGGTCGTTCCGCGTTCGTCGAGTCGCCGAGGAGCAGATCGACCCCGCGGTTCCCGAGCTCGGCGAGCTTGCCGACGTCGGTGCGGAGGCCGTCCACGGGCGTGTGGTCGAGCTTCCAGTCGCCGGTGTGGAAGACGCGCCCGGCGGGGGTCTCGAGGCAGACGCCGACCGCGTCCGGCACGGAATGCGACATGCGAACGAGCTCGGCGCGGAACGGACCGAGCTCGACCGGGCCCGAATCCGGACCGGCCTCGCGGAGCTCCGACGCGTGGAGGAGCCCGTGCTCGTCGAGCTTCGACTTCACGAGCCCGAGTGTGAGCCGGGTCGCGACGACCGTCCGCACCTTGACCTCGCGCAGGAGGTACGGCAGCGCGCCCACATGATCCTCGTGCGCGTGCGTCAGGATCACGGCGAGGACGTTCCGGTCGCAGAGGTAGCCGAAGTCCGGGAGGATCAGGTCGACGCCGAGATGCTCGTCGCGCGGGAACGCGATCCCGGCATCGATCACGATCGTCTCGCCTCCGTACTCGAAGACGGTCATGTTCTTTCCGACCTCGCCGAGCCCGCCGAGCGGAATCACCCGCAGCACCTGATCGTTCGTCATCGTCTGGTCACCGGCCGCCTCGTCACTGGGCAACAGCATACGGCCAGGAGTGGCTGCGACCCGGCCATCCCGCGCGCGAGGTGTCCCTCGACCGAGGGAACTTGCCCCGGTCACCTTTCAGGGGGAGGGAATCGACGCTCGTACCGGGGAGAACATGCCTATGCGTATGCGCCGCGGAACCGCAGATCTCGTCGTCCTCGCTGCGGTCGCGACGGTCGCCTCCTCCGGTTTCTCGCCAGGTTAGGTCGAGGCTTGATCGATCTGCTCGCCTTTGCGCTCCCGGCGGCGCTGCTGATCGTGGCGATCCGTCAGCACATCGTGAAGACACGCGCCTCGGTCGCGGAGATCGAGCGCACGAACGCGGAGCTGCGGCGGTCGAACGCCGACCTCCGTGATCTCTTCGAGTTCGCCGCGGGCCTCGCGGCCGAGACGCACGACAGCGGGTCGCTCGCCGGCTACGCCCGGACCTCGCTCGCCGAGCTGACGGGTGCGCGCGTCCAGGTGACGGTCGGACCGGGGCTGTCGCCCGGCGCTTCGGCGCTCGAATCCGCAGGTCGTGTCGTCGGGGGCCTCAGAGTGGACGGCGGCGACGTGGAGCGGTGGGAGCGGCTCCGCGAGGCGATCGAGCCGCAGCTCGCGACGGCGATCGATTCGACGATCCTCGCCGAGGAGATTCGCAAGACGCACCTCGACACGATCGCCGCCCTCTCGCGTTCGATGGACGCGAAGGACGACTACACGGGCGGCCATACCGAGCGCGTGTCGAACATCTCGATCGGGCTCGGCAAGCGGCTCGGCTTCATGGGCACCGAGCTCGACGCGATCGAGATCGGCGCGCTCATGCACGACATCGGCAAGATCGGGATCCCGGAGTCGATCCTCCACAAGCCGGGCCCGCTCGACAACGACGAGTGGATCGTGATGAAGCGCCACCCGGTGATCTCGGAGCTGATCCTCTCCGAGATCGACCTCTCCCCGATCGTCCTCCAGATCGCTCGTTCCTCGCACGAGCGCCTGGACGGCGCGGGCTACCCGGACGGGCTTGCCGGCGAGGAGATCCCGCTTCCCGCCCGGATCGTGCTCGTGGCGGACGCCTACGACGCGCTGACCACCGATCGCCCGTACCGCCGCGCCCGCCGGCCCCGTGCCGCGATCGACGAGATCGTGGCGAACCAGGGCACGCAGTTCTGCCCGCTCGTGGTCGCAGCGCTCGAGCGGATCTACCGCGAGGATCCGGCGCTCCTCAGCAACGTCGCGCGGCTCACGATCGTCGCGTAGGACGAGCGACGCGCGCGCGACCCCGTGTCGGGCGGCGCCGAGCTCGTCTCCGCTTCAGGCGGCGACGAGCAGCCCGAGCCGGGAGAGGCACGAGCGAACCTGCGCGAGCTCGTCGCCCGTCGGCGGGACGAGCGGCAGCCGGTGGCCGCCTGCCTCGTGGCCGAGCAGGTTCAGGGCGGCCTTCACGGGGATCGGGTTCGTCGCGATCGCGAGCAGGTCGTAGACCGGCTTCAGCTCGGCGTCGAGCTCGCGGGCGCGGGCGAGATCTCCGTCGTGCGCCGCCTGCACCTGTGCCGCGACCTGCGGTCCGACGACGTGCGTATGGACGCAGATGCCGCCGGCCGCGCCGATCTCGAGGAATGGCATGAGGATGTTGTCGTCGCCCGCGTAGAGCGCGAGGCCGGTCGAGACGACGTGGCGCGCCTGGTCGAGCTCCGGCGTCGCCTGCTTCACCGCGGTGATGTTCTCGATCTCCGCGAGCTGGCTGATCGTCTCCGGCTCGATGTTGACGACGACCCGGCTGGGGATGTTGTAGACGACGATCGGACGGTCGGTCGATGCGGCAACGGCCTCGAAGTGGGCGACGATGCCCCGCTGTGGCGGCTTGTTGTAGTACGGCGTGACGACGAGGAAGGCGTCCGCGCCGAGCTCGTGTGCCCGCTCGGTCAGCTCGATCGAATGAGCCGTCGAGTACGTCCCGGTGCCGGCGACGATCGCGGCCCGATCGCCGACCGCCTCGATCGCCGCACGGATCAGGTCGAGGCGTTCCCCGTCCTCGAGCGTCGGGCTCTCGCCGGTCGTCCCTGCGACGACGAGCCCCTCGGACCCGTTGTCGACGAGATGCCGCGCGAGCGCCTGGAACGCGTCGAAATCGATTCGTCCGTCGTCGTCGAACGGCGTGACGATCGCGGTGAGCACTCCGCCGAGCATCTCCCAATGGTAACGCCTACTTCCGGCGGCCGAGCAGCCGAAGGAGGTACAGGAAGAGGTTGACGAAGTCGAGGTAGAGGGCGAGCGCCCCGACGATCGCGCTCTTCTCGACCGCCTGGTCGTTCGCGGTTCCGGCGACCTCGTACGTCTTCAGCTTCTGGACGTCGAAGGCCGTGTAGCCCGCGAAGATCACGATCCCGCCGATCGTGGTCGCCCAGTAGAGGCCGCTGTTCTGCCAGAAGAGATTCACGACACCGCCCACGATCAGGCCGAAGAGGCCCATCAGCAGGAAGCTGCCGAGCTTCGTCAGGTCCGTCTTCGTCACGTACCCCCAGACGGCGAGTCCCCCGAACATCGCCGCGGTGACGAGGAACGTCGTGAAGATCGACTTCGTCGTGAAGACCGCGAAGACGACCGAGAGCGTGACACCGTTGAGGGCGGCGTAGCCGAGAAAGACCGCGGCCGCCTCGAAGGTGCTCATGTGCTGGACGAGCCCGACGAGGCCCGCGACGAGCGCGAGCTCGACGACGAAGCAGACGATGAGCGGGACGGCGCTGCCGCCGAAGAGCGTGTTGAGCGCCGTCTGGCTGTGGCCGACGAGCGCCGAGACGCCGCCCGTGACGGCGAGGCCGCCGCACATCCAGCCGAACACCCGCTGGAAGTACAGACGTTCGTCGCCTGCGGGGGCAATCGTCTCGGTCGGGAGCGTGGTCACGTGGCGACCGTAACGCGGTAGTCGCTCCGATGCAACTGCCGTCGGCGTCGCTCCTTCTTCATGCGCCCGGTCGCGCCGGCGAGTCCCGTCGAGTGGCGGGTGTGAGCCGATGGACGCGTTCGGCGATCTCATCGATCCGCCAGTCGGCGCGGGCCCGATCGAAGAAGCCGGCGGCGTGCGGCCGGCCGGGCTCTGCAAGCAGTACCTCGGGCGCGAGTCTCGGCAGCACGTCGAGGAGCGCGTCGGCGTTCCGCTGCTCGTACAGAAGGTCGGCTGCGAGCACGAGATCGAATGCGCCGGTGAAGCTCCGCCAGTCGGCCTGGACGAGGTCGAGTACGAGCCCGTTGCGATCGGCGTTGTCGGCGAGGAGCGCGATCGCGTCCGCCGCCCAGTCGACGGCCGTGACGTCGGCCCCGCGGGTTGCGGCGACGAGCGCCGGCACGCCGAGCCCGCAGCCGAGGTCGACGACCCGGAGCCCGTCGAGTCGCTCCGGAAGCGACCGGGAGAGCGCGAGCCCGGCGGGCCAGAGCTCGGCCCAGTACGGGATGAACTCGTCGTTCTCGAAGGCCTCCTCGTCGAGAAGCTCCTCGGGCTCGCGCGGTCGCAAGAGCGAGACGGCCGTGGCGCCGAAGGTCAGCTCCTCCGCAACGAGCTCCGCCGGCATGCGTGACTACAGCAGAGAGTCGAGCCCGACCGTGATACCGGCGGGGAGGTCGGCGAGCTTCGAGAGGGCGAGCTCGACCCCGGGAACGAACGCTTCGCGAGAGGTCGTGTCGTGACGGATCGTCAGCGTCTCGC
>DASZLW010000030.1:0-3007 GCA_035552175.1 Gaiellaceae bacterium
AGGCCGCGAAGTAGCACAGAGCCCCGTGCCTGTGGTACTCGTGCTCGACGCGCTGGCCGCGTTTGACACCGGGCTTGGCGGGCAGCGTGGGGTGTTTGCGCTCGCGGGCTTGGATCGAGGGTTTTTCGTCGCAGCAGACGACGTAGTCGCCGGGATGCAGCAGCTCGCCTTCCCAGCGGCCGGCGTAGAGGTCGAGGATCGGGCCGGCCTTCTCAGTGAACTTGGGGTCGCGCGGGAAGATCCAGGAGCGGTACTGCCACGGTTTGATCGCGTCCTGTGAGAGCCACCGCCAGACGGTGATCCCGGAGATCTGCTCGCAGATCCCGCGGGTCACGACCTCGGCGGCCAGCTCCGAGGAGGACCAGCGTGCGAGTGGCACGTTGCTGTCGGCGGGTCGCTCGCACGCGAGGCGGATCACCTCAGCCCGGACCTGAGGGGGGAAAAGTCGGCGGTCTGCCGCGCCGGGGTCGGTCCTCCAGGCCCGCCAGGCGCTGCTCGAAGAACCGCTTTCGCCATTGCGAGACGACCTCGCGTCGGCACCGCAATTGAGCGGCGATCTGATCGTTACGCATCCCGGCGGCGGCCATCAGCACCATCTGGGCACGGACTACCTGCCAATACGGCAACGTATAGGAACGCGCGATGTGCTCCAACACCGTGTGTTCCTCGTCGGTCAACTCGATCCGATACGGGCTACGCCTCGGCATCAACGTCCCTTCACGAGACGACAGGATGCCACTCACGCTACGCCCGCGACCGGACGCTAATACGCTAGCTTATTTACGACGAGGAGCACTTAGCGCAAATCAGGAATCGGGGTGAGGAGCTGGCCGCGCGCGCGGCCGCATACGAGGCCGTCGCTGACCACGGGCTCGCCTCGGAGGAGGACGTGCCGGACCGCCCCGCGCATCGGCCGCCCGACGAACGGCGAGTGCCGGTGCCGATAGCGGAGCTCGTCAGCCGTCAGCAGCCACGTCGCGTCGATCGCGACAAGCGTCAGGTCGGCGTCGCGTCCCGGTTCGATCGCGCCCTTCGAGCGCAGCCCGAACCGCTCGGCCGGCGTTCTCGTGACGGCGTCGATCACCCGTTCGGCGCCCTCGGTACCGGCACCGACGAGGAGGGCGCCGAGCGTCGACTGGCATCCGAAGATCCCGCCCCAGGCGGCGAAGAACGTCCTCGGCGTCCTTGAGCTCGGGCGGCGCGGGCGAGTGGTCGGAGGTCACGATCGCCTCGGGATCGGAGCGGACGTGGGCCCACAGTCGTAGGCGGTTCGCCTCGTCGCGCATCACCGGCGAGCACTTGGCAAGGGTCCCGATCCGCTCCACGTCCTCGCCGGTGAACGTCAGGTAGGCGGCGGTCGTCTCCCGGGAGACGTCGACGCCGGCCGCACGCGCATCGATGACGAGCTCGACGCCCTCGCCCGTCGAGACATGGACGATGTGGAGCCGGCACCCGGTCTCGGCCGCGAGCTCGATCGCGCGCTCGCGCCGCTCGCCGGCCGGCCGTGCGCGCGCGCGCCGTGAGCTCCGCGGTCCGCTGCTCGTCCTCGGCGTGGACGGCGACGATCGCCCCGTGCTCGGCGGCTCGGCGCATCCCTTCCTTCAGGGTCGCGTCGTCGACGGGCCGGAAGTCCTCGATCCCGGTCTCGCACATCAACGCCTTGAAGCCGATGACTCCGCGCTCGTGCAGTTCCCGGATCGAGCTGAGCGAACCGGGGACCAGCCCGCCCCAGAGCGCGAAGTCGATGAGCGAGTCCTCGCGGGCGTGCGCGAGCTTGAGATCGAACGCCTCGCCGTCGACCGTCGCCGGCATCGAGTTGAGGGGCATGTCGGCGAACCCCTCCCACTCTGTTCGCCCGGGCTCGTTGCAGTGGACGTGGACATCGATCCCGCCGGGAATGACGTGCAGCCCAGTTGCGTCGAGTTCTGCCGGAGCGGATCCCGCGAGCGTCCCGGGTGGCGCCAGCGCGGCGATTACGCCGTCGCCGATCCCGATGTCGGCGTGCACTCCCGAGGCGAGCGTGCCGCCGCGGACGATCAGGTCGTAGTCCATCCGCGATCATCGACTTCCGGGATGGCGAGCTCGCGAACATCCAGCTCGTGGCGGCGTAGGAGGGGCGCCGCTTGCGGTGGTGCGGCGCCCGGCTCGCGCTCCGAAGAAGCGCTCAAGCTGCTCGGCAGCTGGGTGGCCGCCGCCGAGTCGGCGCACGCGACACCACGCGAGGACTCATAACCGGAATCCGGCTGTCCCTTCGAGGACCTCGATCAGCGCGGCGAAGTCATCGTCGCCGTAACCACGTCCGTTGGCGGCCGTGAGGATCTCGCGGACGTAGGCGGCGGCCGGAAACGGTGCGCCGGCCGCCTGGCCCTCCTCGAGGCAGAGGCGGACGTCCTTGAGCATGTGCCCGAGCTTGAACAAGGTCGTGTAATCGTGATTGCGCATGGGTCCGGCCTTGAGGCCGAGCATGGTGGAGGACCCGGAGCCGGACGCCATCACCTGGGTGAGCGCGTCGAGGTCGACGCCGGTGCGCTTGGCGACGAGGAGGGACTCGCCGACGACGGCGGCGTTGATGGCCGCGACGGCGTTGTTGATCAGCTTGACCATCTGGCCGTGGCCGAGCGGGCCGGCGTGGACGATGAGCTTGCCCATCGCCTCGAGCAGGGGGTTCGCGCGTTCGAAGTCCTCGCTCGTCCCGCCGGCCATGATCGTCAGGGTGCCGTCCTCGGCTCGGGGCGAGGAGCCGGTGACGGGCGCGTCGAGGAGGTGAACGCCGTGGTGCTCGAGCGCCTCCGCGATCTTGCGCGTCGCCGTGGGGCCGATCGTGGAGCAGTCGATGCACAGGCTGCCCGGCCGAGCACGAGTGGCGACGCCCTCGGGACCGAGGAGCACGTCCGCGACCTGGTCGCCGTCGACGACCATGGTGATGACGACGTCGCTGACCGCGGCGGCCTGCGACGGGGTGTCGGCGACCTCGGCCCCGTGCTCGGCGGCGAAGGCGTCGGCCTTG
>DASZLW010000031.1:0-6752 GCA_035552175.1 Gaiellaceae bacterium
TGCCGTCGCGAGCTGGTCGCGGACGCCCCAGATGTACTGCGTCGAGGTATGGACCTCGAGGGAGCCGCCGACCCAGCGGGCGATCGTCTGATGCGTCTCCATCGAGTTGTGGAGGACGGTCTGGGTGTGGAACGTCGCCGATACGGTGGCGTCGGCCTCGGCGAGCCCCCGCTCCACCTCGCCGCGCTCCCGGGCGCGGGTGTCGAGGATCGACCCCTGCTCGACCGCCGCGACCGGATCGAGCACCGCGTCGAGCGGCTCCCACTCGATCTCGATGAGCTCGATCGCCGCCCGCGCCTGCTCGAGCGTGTCGGCGCAGACCGCGGCCGCGCCGGCGCCCTCGTACTCGCAGGTCTCGTCGACCATCTCCGCGTCGCCCGGCCCGATCGCGCCACGGACGCCGGGGGCCGCGAGGGCCGCCGTCAGGTCGATCCTCGCCACCCGCGCGCGTGCATGCGGGCTTCGAAGCACCGCCGTGTGGAGCATGCCCGGGAACCGGAGATCGGCCGTGAAGAGCGCCTGCCCGCGGGCGCGGGCGAGGCCGTCGGCGCGTGCCGCGGGACGGCCCACCACCTCGCGTGGCCCGCCGGGCCATTGCTCGAGGGCGTCCTCCTCGACGACGAGCCAGACCTCCTCGAAGCGACCCTCGATCTCGGTCTCGGTCTTGATCAGTCGCGCCATGTGCGGATCGCCTCCATGATCTTCGGATAGGTACCGCAGCGGCAGATGTTCCCCGACATCCGGTGGCGGATCTCGTCGTCGGTCGGGTCGGGCGTCGCCTCGACGAGCGCCACAGCGCTGACGATCTGGCCGGGGGTGCAGAAGCCGCACTGCACGGCATCGGCGCGGACGAACGACTCGACCATCGGATGGTCGCGCAGGCCCTCGATCGTCGTCACCTCGCCCGAGACGCGATGGGCGAGCGTGATGCACGAGAGCGTCGGCAGGCCGTCGACGAGCACCGTGCACGACCCGCAATGCCCTTCGCCGCAGGCGGTCTTCGTGCCCGTCAGCCCGATCTCCTCGCGGAGGAGCTCGGCAAGAGACGTCCCGGCCGGCACGTCGAGGTCGTAGCGCCCGCCGTTGACCGTCAGCTCACGCACCGGTCACCGACTCGACGTCTGCGAGGTGCACGAGCCGCATCGTCAGCCGGAGCGAGGCGAGCCTCTCGGCCTCGTCGCCGTCGTCCGGGATCGCGGTCCAGATGTCGCGTGCGGCCCGCAGTAGCTCCCCGATCCTCTCGGTCGTCTCGGCATTCCCGTCGCGCTCGAAGCAGGCGTTGATCGCAAGGCCGAGGGCGCCGAGCGAGTCCTGCTGCCGCATCCAGAGGACAGGCATCGTCATCGATACGTACTGGTGGATCCGGGCGAGCTGCATCGGCTGCTCGAGTGTCGCGATCCCACGCGGGGTCGAGGTCTCGGGGAGCGGCTCCCCATCGGCGATCCGGTTCGCGGTGCCCGCGAGCATGTCGCGGATCTGTCCCTCGTCGAGGCCTGCGCGCTGAGCCGCCCGGAGCGCGACGAACAGCGACCCGGGCTGCTGGCCGTAGGGAAAGTCGGACGCGTAGACCACCTGCTCGGGCGGCACGCGGCGGTAGAGGTCGAGCAGGTCGATCGCGCTCCAGGTGGAGGTGTCGAAGACGACGTTCTTCCTGCCTGCCATCGCGGCGGCGAGGTGCGCGAGGTCGGCGATCCCGGCATGGGCGATGATCAGCGTCGCCTCGGGGTTCTGCTCGACGAGCGCCGCGAGCCCGTCGGCGATCGGCGGGAGGCCGCGGCCTCCGTGGATGAGGATCGGCACCCGCCGCTCGGCCGCGAGCTCGAACACCGGTGCCAGGCGCGCGTCGTTCGACTCGAAGCGCTGCGCGCGGGGATGGAGCTTGATCCCGCGCGCACCCGCGTCAAGGCACCGGCGCGCCTCTTCCATCGGCGACTCGTTCAGGTCGAGCCGGACGAACGGGACCAGCCGCCCGTTCGACCGTTCGGCGAAGGCGAGCGTCCGGTCGTTCGCGGCCGAGAACGCCGGATGGCGATCGGGCTCGTCCAGACAGAACATGAACGCCCGTGAGATCCCATGCTCGCCCATGATCTTCTCGAGGAGGTCGTAGTCGCCGACCATCCCGTCGATGTCGTTCCCGAGGTGCAGGTGGGCGTCGAAGATGTCGGCGTCCGCGGGGAGCATCCGGCGCACCTCCGCCTCGTAGAGCTCGGTCAGCTCGAGTCCGCGGTCGATCGCCCGTGCCACTCCAGAAAGCTAACGGCAGCGGCAGCCGCTGGAGAGCGACTATCGTGCCCGCGTGCCCGACGTCCTGATCTTCGGTGACACGGTTCGCTCGCAGGAGCTCCGGCACGAGGTGCCCGTGTCGATTCCGGATCCGTTCCTGTACGCCGAGAAGGACGGTGTCCGGCACGTCGTCGGCACCGCGCTCGAGGCGCCGCGGCTCGGCGGGATCGGCCCGCACGTCTTCCACCCGTACGAGGAGTTCGGGCTCGACGAGATCCGCCGCACGGCCGATTCCTACGTCGACATGATCGACGAGCTGGCCGTCCGGGGGGCGCGCGCGCTCGGCGTCGAGCGCGCGATCGTTCCGGCAGGCTTCCCGGTGCTCACCGCCGACCGGCTCCGGGCAGCCGGAATCGAGCTGACGCCCGACCAGGCGATCTTCGACAGGCGGCGGCGGGTCAAGTCCGGTGCCGAGCTCGAGGGCGTCCGCCGCGCCCAGGCCGCGGCGGAGGCGGGAATGACGGTCGCACGCGATCTCCTCCGTCAGGCTGCGCCGAATGCCGGCGGGGTGCTCGAGGTCGACGGGGAGCCGCTGACGAGCGAGCGGATGAAGGCGGCGATCGCCGCTGCGTTCCTCGCGAACGGAGCCGGCTCCGACGAGTTCGTCGTCTCGCACGGCGAGCAGTCGGCGGTCGGCCATCACGGCGGCGAGGGCGCGATCCGCGCCGGCGAGTCGATCGTGATCGACATCTGGCCGCGCGACAACGAGTCGTCCTGCTTCGCGGACATGACGAGGACGTTCGTCGTCGGTGAGGTGCCCGACGAGCTCGCCGAGTGGCACCGCCTCTGCAAGCAGGCAATCGACCGTGCGCTCGCCGAGGCAGGCCCCGGCGTCACGGGCCAGTCGCTCTTCAACGGCAGCTGCGAGATCTTCGAAGCCGCGGGTTACCCGACGCAGCGCACGAAGGTCGCGGGCGAGCCGCTCGAGCACGGGTTCTTCCACTCGCTCGGCCACGGCGTCGGGCTCGCGGTGCACGAGGAGCCGTTCCTCAGCCTCAACGGCCGGGAGGAGCTCGTTCCGGGAGACGTGGTCACGATCGAGCCGGGCCTCTACCGGCCGGGTTTCGGCGGCCTCCGGCTCGAAGATCTCCTGCTCATCACCGAGGACGGCGTCGAGAACCTCACGCGGTTCCCGTACGACCTCGCCCCCTGAGGCGGCGCGAACGGTCATGCTTCAGCGATGAGCGAACCGGAGCCGGGCGCAGCGAACGACCACGCGATCGAGACGATGCTCCTCGAGGAGCGCCGCTATCCGCCGACTCCGGAGTTCGCCGCCGCGGCGAACGCGGGCCCCGAGATCTACGAGCGCGGCTTCGAGGCGTTCTGGGAGCAGGAGGGGCGAGATCGCGTGACCTGGTTCGTGCCCTTCACCGAGCTGCTCGAATGGGAGCGGCCCTACGCGAAGTGGTACCTCGGCGGGAAGCTCAACATCGCCTACAACTGCGTCGACCGGCACGTCGAGGAGGGTCGCGGCGACAGGGTCGCGTACTTCTGGGAAGGCGAGCCGGAGGGCGACCGCCGTGCGATCACGTATGCGGACCTGCAGGGCGAGGTCGTCCGCTGCGCGAACGCGCTCAAGAAGCTCGGCGTCGGCAAGGGCACGCCGGTCGGGATCTACCTCGGGATGGTTCCGGAGGCGCCGATCGCGATGCTCGCGTGCGCCCGGCTCGGCGCACCGCACACGGTCGTGTTCGGCGGCTTCTCCGCGGACTCGCTCTCGGACCGGCTCGCCGACATGGGCTGCAAGGTGCTGATTACCCAGGACGAGGCGTGGCGCCGCGGATCGCGCGTCCCGCTGAAGCAAACCGCCGACGAGGCGATGGCGGCGGCTCCGAGCGTCGAGGCCTCGCTGGTCCTCCGGCGCACGGGCGGCGAGGTGCCGATGACCGAGGGGCGCGACCACTGGTGGCACGAGCTCGCGACCGACGACTCGGAGTGCCCGCCGGAGCCGATGGACTCCGAGGACCTGCTCTACCTCCTCTACACGTCCGGGACGACCGCGAAACCGAAGGGGATCGTCCACACGACGGCCGGCTACCTCGTCGGTGTGGCCTCCACGCATCGCTACGTCTTCGATCTGAAGCCCGAATCCGATGTCTACTGGTGCGCGGCCGACGTCGGCTGGGTGACGGGACACAGCTACATCGTCTACGGGCCGCTCTGCAACGGCACCACCTCGGTGATGTACGAGGGGACGCCGGACTATCCCGACAAGGACCGCTGGTGGTCGATCCTGGAGCGTTACGGCGTGACGATCCTCTACACGGCGCCGACCGCGATCCGCGCCCACATGAAGTGGGGCCCGGAGTACGCGGGCTCGCACGACCTCTCGAGCCTGCGCCTGCTCGGCTCGGTCGGCGAGCCGATCAACCCGGAGGCCTGGATCTGGTACTCGACCCACATCGGCGGCGACCGCTGCCCGATCGTCGACACGTGGTGGCAGACCGAGACCGGGATGATCATGATCACCCCGCTCCCCGGGATCACGACGACCAAGCCCGGATCGGCCACGCGGCCCTTCCCCGGCGTCGACGCCGCGATCTTGAACGAGGCCGGCGACGAGGTCGGTTCCGGCGGCGGCGGATACCTCGTGTTGCGCCGGCCGTGGCCCGCGATGCTCCGAGGCATTCACGGCGACGACGCTCGCTACCGCGAGACCTACTGGTCGAAGTACGGCAACGCCTACTTCGCAGGCGACGGCGCGCGGATCGACTCGGACGGCGACTTCTGGCTCCTCGGCCGTGTCGACGACGTGATGAACGTGTCGGGCCACCGCATCTCGACGATCGAGGTCGAGTCGGCGCTCGTCGATCACCACGACGTCGCCGAGGCCGCGGTCGCGGCGCGCGCCGACGCGATGACAGGCCAGGCGATCGTCGCGTTCGTGACCCTGAAGGGCAGTGCCGAAGGGTCGGTCGAGAAGCTCGAGGAGCTGCGCTCCCACGTCGCCGAGAAGATCGGCCCGATCGCGAAACCGGCGAACATCGTCTTCACCCCCGAGCTCCCGAAGACCCGCAGCGGCAAGATCATGCGTCGCCTGCTGCGCGACGTCGCCGAGAACCGCCCGCTCGGAGACACGACGACCCTCGCCGATCCGTCGGTCGTCGCCGAGCTGCAGAGCCGCGGCTCGGACGAGTCCTCCACCGAGGACTGAACCGGTTCGCCGGGCGCCGGGCGCCTCCACCCTGTAGGTGTTGTGACTTGCAGGGCCCGCCTGGTCGTGTTCGTCGTCGCGGCCATGCTCTCCGGCTCCGCGGCGTTCTCGGCGAACGCCGCCGACTGCGTCGACGAAGGCGGTCGCGGCTCACCGCGCCGTCGAGGCGTACGAGGCGATGCAGCGCTCCTTCTACTCGTCGCGTACCGGGTCGTACGCCGGAACGTATTCGGCCCGGAGGCGCGCGCAGGCCGTACTCGCAGGCCCTCTGGGCGACCGTCGATCTCGCTCGCCTGCCGGGGATCGGCGGCGAGTTCCGCAGCGACCTCCTCGAGCGGATCGCCGACCGTTCGGCCTACCACCGCGCCGAGCCGGGGCGGCCGTCCGAGTTCGCCCCGGTCCACGGAGGGCAAGGCAGCGTCTACTACGACGACAACCTCTGGATCGCCCTCGCGCTCGTGCAGGCGAGCAAGGTGGTGAAGTCCGGGGCGCCGCTCGCGACGGCGCGCCAGCTCTTCGACCGCGTGGGCGACGGCTGGGATGCGAACGGCGGCCATCCGAGGCCTGGGCGCAACCGCGGAACCCGCGCACGGGGCTTTTCTCGTTCGACGGTCGCGGCCCGACTCTCCTGGACCAGGCGACGATGGTCGAGGTGTACGCGGAGCTCGCGGGCAGCTGAGGCGCTAGCCGCGGCGGCGCGAGAGGCTCGTGCCCGGCGCGAGCGGCGTGGTCGACGCCGCCTTCGCCGCAGCCTTCTTCGCGGGTGCCTTGGCGGTGGACTTCGACGCCGTCTTCGCGGCCGTCTTCGCCGGGGTCTTCGCAGCGGTCTTCGACGCCGGCATCGCGGCGGTCTTCGACGCCGGCTTCGCGGCGGACTTCGCCGTCGCCTTCACCGGCGTACGCGCGACCGCGGCCTTCATCGCCGGCGTGGCCTTTGCGGCCGGCTTCGCCTTCACGGCCGACTTTGCCTTCGCTGGCGGCTTCGCAACGGCGGCCGGCGGAGCAGGCGCCTTCGAGGCAGTCTTCGCGATCCGCGCCTTCGTCTCTCCGGCAAGCAGCTTGCGGAAGCGCTCCGGGTTCTTGAACGGCCCGACGACGGCAAGATGGAGCTTCTCCTTCGAGATCAGGCGGCGCGCGACGCGCTGGACGTCCTTCGCGGTCACGGCGTCGATCTGCTTCAGGAGCTCCTCGGGCTCGAGCGCCTCGCCCTCGAGGATCTCGCGGTTGAGCCCGTACATGAGCAGCCCCTGCGGCGCCTCGGTGCGGAGCACGAACCGCCCCTTGATCATCGCGCGGGCCTTCTCGAACTCGTCGT
>DASZLW010000032.1:0-3337 GCA_035552175.1 Gaiellaceae bacterium
GATCTTCGTCTCGGACCAGGCTTTCATCTCGAAATGATGGTGGATCGGCGCCATCAGGAAGATCCGCCGTCCCCAGTACTTGAACGAGACGACCTGGAGCATCACCGACAGCGCCTCGATCACGAAGATCCCGCCGACGAACAGCAGGAGGAGCTCGACCTTGAGGAAGATCGCCATCGCCGCGATCCCTCCGCCGAGCGCCATCGCCCCGGTGTCGCCCATGAACACCTCGGCGGGAAACGCGTTGAACCACAGGAACCCGATCGCGGCGCCGATGATCGCGGCGCCGATGTACGCCGCGTCGAGGCGGTTCGCGATCCGGTGCCCGTGGATGTCCGTGTTCCGGATGTAGATGGTCACCGCCATCGCGGTGAGGGTGAAGAGCGAGATGATCGACGTTCCCGCGGCGAGCCCGTCGAGACCGTCGGTGAGGTTCACGGCGTTCGCGGAGCCGGCGATGATCAGGAAGACGAGCACGTACCAGCCCCATCCGAGCGGCACCCAGATCTGGACGATCGGGATGAAGACCTTGTGGAACAGGCCCTGGTGATGGGCGGCGATGCTGACGATCACCGAGATCGTCAGCAGCAGCACCATCTTCACCCGTCCGGAGAGGCCGAGCGACCGGCGGTGGCGGACCTTCATGAGGTCGTCGATGAACCCGATCCCGCCGCAGGCCAGGGTCGTCCCGAAGATCGTCAAGGCCGGCACGGTCCGGACGCTCGTCGCGAAGAACGCGATCGTCGCGGCGAGCACGATCAGCACGCCACCCATCGTCGGAGTCCCCTGCTTGACCGAGTGGTGCTGCGGCCCTTCCTCGCGGATCATCTGACCGAGCGAGTTGCGGCGCAGGAACTCGATGAAGAACGGGCCCGCGAGGATCGAGATGATGAGCGCGACGAGCGCCGCGACGAGGACGTGTGCCATCAGGCCGTTAGTTTCGCCGCTACCGCTTCGAGTCCCACCGACCTCGACCCCTTGATCAGCACGACGTCGCCGGGCCGGAGGATCTCGGCGGCGGTCGCGGCGGCCTCCTCGGCGGACACGACGAGGTGCGCGTCGATACCTTCGATCGCGTAGTCACGCGCGAGGGGACCGACGGCGACCAGCTCGGCGACGCCCGCTCGGACGAGCTCGGCGCCGACCGCGCGGTGGTAGAGGGGCGCTTCCGGCCCCAGCTCCGCCATGTCTCCGAGAACCGCGACCCGGCGCCTGCCGCCCGCGAGCGCCTGGAGATGCTCGAGCGCCGCACTCATCGAGATGGGGTTTGCGTTGTAGCAGTCGACGATCGCGGTGATCCCACCGGGGAGCTCGATCACCTCCTCGCGGAGCGGGCTGAACGCGACGTCGAGACGGCCATCCGCGATGGAAAGCCCGAGCACGTCGCAGACCGTCAGCGCGGCGAGGGTGTTCTCGAGCTGGTGGCGGCCGCCGAAGCTCGTGTCGAGCTCGATCGTCCTCTCGCCGACAGAGAACCGGCCCGCCTGCTCGACGCGGCCGAACCGGCGGATCTCGATGTCGGTTCGGGTGAGGTACGGCTCGAGCAGCGGTTCCTCGGGAACCACGGCCGTGCCGCCCGGCGGAAGCGCATCGATCAGCTCGGCCTTCGCCTTCGCGACGTTCTCCACCGTTCCGACGAGCTCGAGGTGCACCGGGGCGACGTTGGTGATCAGCCCGATCTCGGGACGCGTGAACGACGCGAGCCACGCGATCTGCCCGAGACCGCGCATCCCCATCTCGACGAGGCACACCTCGGTGTCGGGCTCGACGCGGCAGAGCGTGAGCGGAACGCCGAGCTCGTTGTTGAAGTTGGCCTCGGAGGCGACGGTGCGCCGGTGCGGCGAGCAGAGCGCCGCGAGGATGTCCTTCGTCGTCGTCTTGCCGGTGGCGCCGGTGATCCCGACGAAGCGCGCGGGTGAGCGGCCGCGCACCGCTGCCGCGATCGCCGCGAGTGCGGCGTGGGCGTCGTCGGGCACGAGCGTCGCGGCCGCGCCACGCGCAAGGGCGTGCCGGGTGAAATCGGCGCCGCTCTCGCCGACCGCGACGAAGAGGTCTCCTTCCTCGATCCGCCGGGAGTCGATCTGCATGCCCGTGACCTCGGTCGCCCACGGCCGCGCGGTGAACCGCCCCAGCGGCTCGATCAGGTCGAGCTCGAGCGGAATCATGGCTCGACGGCCACGCGTTCGAGCACCCTGCGTGCAACCTCGCGATCGTCGAACGGAATCTTGCCGGTCGCGAGCTCCTGCTCGGGCTCCGCGCCGCGGCCTGCGATCACGACCACGTCGCCGGGCGCGGCAGCGGCGAGAGCCAGCTCGATTGCGGCGCGGCGGTCGAGCTCGATCTCGAGTCTCGACGACTCCGATGCGACCTCGGCGGCGATCGCCTCGGGATCCTCCGACCGCGGGTTGTCGGAGGTGACGATCGCGCGGTCGGCGAGGGCTGCGACGGCCCGGCCCATCAGCGGGCGCTTGCCGCGGTCGCGATCTCCACCCGCCCCGAACACGACGGTCAGCTTTCCCGGGCCGAGGCCGCGCGCGGCGCGGATCACGTTCTCGAGCGCCTCGGGCGTGTGGGCATAGTCCACGATCACCGTGTACGGCTGTCCCGCGTCGATCGACTCGAAGCGCCCCGGGACGCCGGGCACCGACTCGAGCCCGCGGCGGATCGCGTCCCGATCGATCCCGAGCGCCTCGGCGGCGAGCGCGGCTCCGATCGCGTTCTCGCGGTTGAACCCGCCGCGGAGCCCGAGCTCGATCCCGTCGAGCGCGTCCGACGTGCCGTCGAACCTCACCGCGTCCTCGAGGCGCTCGGCGAGGCGCCTCCCCCACTCGTCTCCGACGTTCACGACGGCGCGATCGGCCTGGGCGAAGAGCGCCGCCTTCGCCTCGAAGTAGGCCTCCATCGTCCCGTGGAAGTTCAGGTGATCCTGGGTCAGGTTGGTGAAGACGAGGACGGCGAAGCGCGTCCCCCGGAGGCGGCCCTGCACCTGCGCCTCGGACGTCGCCTCGAGCACGGCGGCGTTGTCGCCCGTGTCGACCATCTCGCGCAGGAGCCGCTGCAGGTCGATCGCCTCGGGCGTGTTCAGGCCGGTCGGGCGCCGCTCGCCGCCGACGCGCCGCTCGATGTTCGTGAGCAGCCCGGCCGATCGCCCGGCCGCGCGAAGGATCGCGTGGATCAGGAACGCGGTCGTCGTCTTCCCATTCGTTCCCGTCACCGCGGCCACGTCGAGCGCGCGCGACGGGTCACCGAAGAACTCGACCGCCGCGGCGGGCATCGCGGTGCGGACATCCGCGACGACGAGTTGCGGCAGGTCGACGGGAACGGCGTGGTCGACGAC
>DASZLW010000033.1:0-7460 GCA_035552175.1 Gaiellaceae bacterium
CTGGTACACGGGCTTGAGGATCGGCTCGGCGTTCCGCATATGGCCGATGTGCTGCGCCATCATGTCCATGTAATTGCACTCCGGATCGAGCGGCGTGATACCGCGCTCGGCGCGCTGGCGTCGGTCGTAGCGGTGATAGTCGTCGACGCAGACGTGCGTGACGTTGTCCTCGCCGAGTACGCGCACGAGCCCGCGGGTGAGGGTCGTCTTGCCGGCGGCCGAGTCACCGACGACGCCTAGGATGATCGAGCGGCCCATAGCCCCTCCCAGCCTCAGTGAGCCCCGAGGGCCGGCGTGTCGTCTTCTGCCTCGTGATCCTCGGCGAACACGCTGCTCTGGAGGATGTCGTCCGGCGTGATCGTCATCAACTGCTCGCGCGTCAACTCGCCACCGTCGGCGAAGAGGCGATTGGCCTGGCGCAGGCGCGCGCGGTCGATCGAGTTGCGGACGCTGCGGCCGTGCGCGAACCGCGGGCGCTTGACGCGCCGCTGGAGATACTCGCGGAACGCCTCCTCGGCGCCCGGGCCGAACACGTAGTTCTGGTTCTGGAGCATCAGGTGCGAGATTGCCATGAGCTCGTCGACGTCGTAGTCCGGGAAGTCGATGTGGTGCGCGACGCGCGACGAGAGGCCCGGGTTCGAGCGGAAGAAGTCGTCCATCCGGTCCTGGTAGCCGGCGAAGATGACGACGAGCTTGTCGCGCTCGGCCTCCATCACCTGGAGCAGGATCTCGATCGCCTCGCCGCCGTAGTCTCGCTCGTTCTCCGGCTTGTAGAGGTAGTAGGCCTCGTCGATGAAGAGCACGCCGCCGTAGGCGCGACGAAGCACCTCCTTCGTCTTCGGCGCCGTGTGGCCGACGTATTGGCCGACGAGGTCGTCACGGGTGCAGGCGACGACGCGAGGCTCCTCGATGTAGCCGAGGCGATGCAGGACCTGCGCCATCTTCAGCGCGACGGTCGTCTTGCCCGTCCCCGGATTCCCCGTGAAGGACATGTGCAGCGAGGGCCGGTCGGAGGCGAGGCCGACCTGGCTGCGAAGCTTGTCGATCAGGAGCAGCGCCGCGATCTCGCGGATCCGCGTCTTGACCGGGACGAGGGCGATCAGCTCGCGGTCGAGCTGGTCGAGCACCTCGATCACGTTCGTCGACGAGAGCGCCGAGGCGAGGTCCGCGCTCTCCCGGACCTCGGGGTCTGCCTCCTCCTCGTCGACGTCGTACTCCTCCGGCTCCGCAGCGGGAGCCGGAGGGTTACGCGACATGCCGAACTCGAAGCTCACGAGTTCCTATTCCCCGGAGCCGTTCGAGGCGTGGGCGTGACCCGACACGGCCGCCGAACCTGCTGCCGCATCGGTGTACGGGATCATCCGGAAGCGGTTCACGCGCCCGGGGCCCTGGATCCGGTCGAGCTTGAACGACGTCTCGACGGTCGGCCGGTTGACGATGAACGAGAGCGCGCTCGTCTGGCGTCCGCGGGTCGGGTCGTACGCGATCAACTTGATGTAGTTCTCCGGGAACGCCTCACGGGCGGCGCGGACCTCCCGCAGGATGTTCTCGCTGTCCTCCGGCTTCGTGTCGAACGCGGGAAGGCCCCACATCTCCCAGTACGCGTTGCGCGGGTGGACGTCGTCGGTGTACTCGATCGACACCGCCCACTTGTTCTCGAGGGAGTACTTGATCTGCGCCTCGATCTGCTCGTCCGTCAGGTCCGGCAGGAACGAGAAGGTGCCCTGTGTGATTCTCATCTGACGCGCCTCCTTCCCTAGCCTGCGACCGACGGCGTCTCGAGCACGTCGGGCATGTCGGTGGACTCGAAGTCGAACGTGATGTCCTTCCAGACCTGGAGCGCGGCGTTCAGCTCGGGGCAGCCCTTGGCAGCCTTCTCGAGGATGTCCGGGCCCTCCTGGTAGTAGTCCTTGCCCTCGTTGCGGGCCATGATCATCGCCTCGGTCGCGACGCGGTTCGCGGTCGCGCCGGCGGCGATCCCCATCGGGTGGCCGATCGTGCCGCCGCCGAACTGGAGCACGACGTCCTCGCCGAGGTAGTGGAGCAGCTGATGCATCTGGCCGGCATGGATGCCGCCCGAGGCGACCGGCATCACGCCGGGCATCGAGCCCCAGTCCTGGTCGAAGAAGATGACGTAACGCGGATCCTCGGGGATGAAGCTCTCACGAAGGACGTCGTAGAAGCCCTTCGTGGTCGACGGATCGCCCTCGAGCTTGCCGACGACGGTGCCGGCGTGGATGTGGTCGACGCCGATGAGCCGGCACCACTTCGCGATCACGCGGAAGCTGACGCCGTGCGTCTTCTGGCGCGTATACGTGCCGTGGCCTGCGCGGTGGAGATGCAGGATCATCCCGTTCGCCCGTGACCACTTCGCCATCGACTGCATGGCCGTGTAGCCGACGGTGAGGTCGATCATGATGATCACCGAGCCGAGCTCCTTCGCGAACTCCGCCCGCTCGTACATCTCCTCCATCGTCCCGGCGGTCACGTTCATGTACGAGCCCTTGACCTCACCGGTCGCGGCCTCGGCCCGCATGACGCCCTCCATGACGTAGGAGAAGCGGTCGTGCCAGCGCATGAACGGCTGCGAGTTGATGTTCTCGTCGTCCTTCGTGAAGTCGAGGCCTCCGCGGAGCGCCTCGTACACGACGCGGCCGTAGTTCTTGGCCGAGAGGCCGAGCTTCGGCTTGACGGTCGCGCCGAGGAGCGGGCGGCCGAACTTGTCGAGGAACTCGCGCTCCATCACGATCCCGTGGGCCGGGCCCTGGAACGTCTTGATGTAGTGGAGCGGGATGCGCATGTCCTCGAGCCGCAGCGACTTCAGCGCCTTGAACCCGAAGACGTTGCCGATGATCGAGGAGGTCAGGTTCGCGATCGAGCCTTCCTCGAAGAGGTCGATGTCGTACGCGATCCGTGCGATGAACTGGTCGGTACCCGGAACGGGATCGACCCGGTAGGCCTTGGCCTGGTAGTGCTTGTGATCGGTGAGGCGGTCTGTCCAGACGACCGTCCAGGTTGCGGTCGACGACTCGCCCGCTACGGCAGCGGCCGCCTCGATCGAATCGACACCCGGCTGCGGAACGATCCGGAACGCACAGAGGATGTCTGTGTCCTTCGGGACGTAATCGGCGTCGTAGTACCCCATCTCCGCGTATGGGGTGACGCCTGCGGACCAGCGGTCTTTCTTCTCGAGGCTGGTTCCACCAGTTGACGGACTCATGAAATTTGTCTCTCCCGCTCGACGATGGGCACTGGGAAGGGTACGCCTTCAAACGATAGACTTCAAATAAGAGTATTGGGCTTTTCTATAGAGAACCGCCAAATATTCTCCCTCCGTGGTCGAGGCTACCACCCTCCCGGCGCTCCGCGGCCGGGGCTCCGACCGATCTGCTTGAATCGATTCGTGACCGCCCTCTACCGCAAGTACCGGCCGCAGACCTTCGAGGAGGTCGTCGGGCAGGAAGCGGTGGTGCGGACGCTCTCGAACGCGCTCGACAGCGGAAAGATCCGCCAGGCGTACCTCTTTGCGGGGCCGCGCGGCACCGGCAAGACCTCGATGGCGCGGATCCTCGCGAAGTGCGTGAACTGCACGCTCGGGCCGACGTCGCATCCCGACGGCACGTGCCCTGCCTGCCTGTCGATCGCGGCGAGCGAGTCGCCGGACGTGTTCGAGATGGACGCCGCCTCGCAGCGCGGCATCGACGACGTGCGCGAGATCCGCGAGCGCGCGGCGACCCAGCCGATCGGGGGACGGAAGAAGGTCTACATCATCGACGAGGCGCATCAGCTCACGGATGCCGCCTGGAACGCGCTGCTGAAGCTCATCGAGGAGCCTCCTCCACATCTGCTGTTCGTCTTCTGCACGACGGAGCTCCAGAAGGTGCTCGCAACGGTGCGCTCCCGCTGCCAGACGTTCGTCTTCCAGCGGCCGCGGCTTCCCGAGCTCGTGCGCAAGCTGCGGCTGATCGCGGACTCCGAGTCGATCGACGTCCCGGACGGAGCGCTCGCGCTGATCGCAGGCGGCGGCCGAGGGGCCTATCGGGACGCGGAGTCGACGCTCGACCAGCTCGCCTCAGCGACCTCGGGCTCGATCTCGGTCGCCGACGTGCTCGCGCTGCTCGGGACGGTCGAGGACGAGGTGCTGTTCCGCGTGTGCAACTTCGTCGTCGACAACGACACCCGCGGCGTGCTCGAGTACCTCGAGGATCTCTCGGCGCAGGGGCAGGACATCGGCCGGCTCGTGCTCGACCTCCTCGAGCACCTGCGCCACCTGATGCTCACGCAGGGGATCGGCGAGGTCCCGGAGACGCTTCCGATCACGGAGGAGGCCCGCGAGCGGCTGCGCGACCAGGCGCATCAGCTCGCGCCGGCGACCGTCGTGCGCCTGATCGACCTGCTGCACGTCGCGGTCGAGGACATGCGCCAGGGCGGCGACCCACGGCTTCCGCTCGAGCTCGCGCTCGTGAAGGTGACGCGCGCATCGTCGGATCTGTCGCGGGAGGCGCTCGCGTTCAGGCTCGAGCGGCTCGAGAGCGGCGCGCTACCGTCACGCGAGGCGCCCGGGCCGGCCGCGCCAGGGCCGGCCGCGCCAGAGCCGGCGGCGCCCGGGCCGGCCGCTCGAGCCGCTGCGGCGCCGCGACCGGCTCCGGCTGAAACGGTCTCGAGCTTCGTCATGCCGACCCTCAACACGCCGCCTGCCGCCGAGGCGGAGTCTCCGGCCGCTCCGGCGACCGATCCCGTGGCGGAAAGACCGGCCGCAGAGGCGGCGCCCCGCGAGCCGGTGTCCATCGAGGCGGCGCCCCGCGAACCGGAGCCCCGCGAGCCGGTGTCTCCCGAGCCGGTGTCTCCCGAGCCGGTGTCTCCCGAGCCGGTGTCTCCCGAACCGGTGTTCCCGGAGGCGGCGCCGGTTGCGACGGCGTCCTCGCCCGAGCCGCCGAGGCTCGCCCTCGATCAGCTCCAGGAGGCCTGGCAACGGTCGGTGATCACCGAGATCGAGCGGGCCGGCACCGGCGGGATGCCGGCGGCGACGATGTTCCGCGAGGCGCGTCCCGCGATGCTCGAGGGCGACACGCTCACCGTCGAGTTCCCGGCGACGGCGACCTTCCAGCGCGCGCGGGCAGCCGATCCGAAGAACCTTGCGTTCCTGACGAAGGCCCTCTACGAGGTGACCGGACGCCGGCTCGAGATCGTCCTCGCAACCGGCGAGCGCGACGAGACCGAGCGCGAAGCCGAGCATCCCGAGACCGAGGAGGGCTTCGTCGAACGCATGAAGTCGACCTTCGACGCCCAGGAGCTCGACGTCACGAGCTAAGAAACCGCCTCAGTCGACGACGAACTTCGTCGGCTTCCCGACGTTCGAGTAGAAGGTCCACGTGCCGGCAGTCAGATCGACCCTCACCGTCTTCTTTCCCTCGAAGGCGTCGGAGGTGATCGTGACCTGCTTCTTCGTTCCCTTGCGGACGAAGAACCCGCCCTGCCTGGAGGCGTCCCTGGCGACGAAGTCGTAGAGCCCCGCCGTGAGCGTCACGACGCCGGCGCCCTCCGAGAGGAGCGCTGCCTTCCCGGACGCGGCCACCGAGGCGTGCAGGGCGCCCTGGTAGGAGGCGACAGCCGAACCGATCAGGCTGCCCTGGGTCTCTGCCTGCGCAGGGCCCGAGGAGGAGGTCGGCTGGCCCGGGGCGAGGAGCGAGGCACTCGAGCCGGTGGCCGTCGTCGAGAACACGCGCAGGACCTGGGGGTGATTCGCGTCGACCGCCGTGTAGGTCGAAGACGGCAGGAGCGTGAGCGTCGTCTGGTCGCCGTACACCCGCCCACCGATGACGTTCGAGGTCCAGCTGACGCCGGGCCCGGACAGCGAGAACGAGGGCAGCATGCAGCCGGACGGCGGCGGGTCGAACTGCGCATCCGGGAGCGGCGTCGTGATCACCACCTGGTAGCCGCCCGGCGGGATCGTCACCCCGGGCGCCGACGACGTGTCGATCGTCAGCCCGCTCACCCGGACGGAGAACCCGCAGCTCGTGCCATAGGCGATCGTGAGCACGGGGAGCGGCGTATCGGCTGAGCTGCCGCCCACGACCGCGCCGCCAGCGAGGAACGCCGCGAGGGCGAGGGATAGACGCAGTCGAAAGGACATCGAGCCGCGCCCAGTGTAGATGCCCCGGAAACAAACCGCGTCCCGGCGAGACGTGTCCGACCGGGGTGCACGGGCACAATGGCGCCGTGTTCAGCCCCTCGGTCGAGAACCTCGTCGCCCAGCTCACCCGGCTGCCGGGAATCGGGCAGCGCACCGCGCAGCGGCTCGCGTTCCACATCCTCCAGCGGCCCGAGGCCGAGGCGCTCGCTCTCGCCGCGGCGCTTGCCGAGGTGAAGGAACGCGTCCGCTTCTGCCGCGAGTGCGGGAACCTGACCGAGGACGAGACCTGCTCGATCTGCCTCGACGGCCGCCGCGACCACTCGACGATCTGCGTCGTCGAGCAGCCCGTCGACGTCATCTCCCTCGAACGCACCCACGAGTACCACGGTCTCTACCACGTGCTCGGCGGCGCCCTCAGCCCGATCGACGGCGTCGACCCAGGCGACCTCCGGATCGACGAGCTCGTGCACCGTGTCGCCGCGAACGGCATCACCGAGGTCGTGCTCGCGACGAATCCGACGATGACCGGCGAGGCCACCGCCGCCTACCTCGCCGACCGTCTCCGCCACAAGGTGCGCGTGACGCGCCTCGCGAGCGGGCTCCCGGTCGGCGGCGACCTCGAGTACGCGGACGAGGTCACCCTCGGCCGCGCCCTTTCCGGCCGCCGCGAGATCTGACCGCTCTCCACCGGCGCGAGCCGGCCGATCCAGGCTAAGATGGTTAGCAATGGCAACTACCTCTGGCACGATCCGCGACACGACCGCCGAGACCGTCGGGCTCGCGCTCGCCCGAAGCGCCCGCCGGCTCAGGCAGCAGGCCGGAGCCGAGCTGAGCCCGTCTCGCGCAGCCGTCCTCTCGACGATTGCCCGTCACGGCCCGCTGACGCCGAGCGCCCTCGCCGGCCTCGAGCGGCTCAGCCGCCCCACGATCACCCGCCTGATCTCGAAGCTCGAGGCCGACGGGCTCGTCGACCGCGTGCAGGATCCGGGCGACGGGCGCTCCTGCCTGATCTCGCTGTCGGCCGACGGCTCCGCACTCCGGGCCCTCCGCCGGGCGCGGAAGCACGCGTACGTCGCGAGGCTCCTCGCTCCCGCCGACGACGCCGAGCTCGCGCTGATCGCCGAGGCCGCCGCGCTGCTTCTCCAGCTGCTCGACGGGGATGCTTGAGAAGCAGGCTCGCAGCACGCGCCCGGTTGGCCTTCGGCTCGCTCGGCGTCAGGAACTACCGCCTGTACTTCTTCGGCCAGATCGTCTCGGTCAGCGGGAACTGGATGCAGCAGGTCGCGATCGCCTGGCTCGTCCTCCGCCTGACGAACTCGGCCTTCGA
>DASZLW010000034.1:0-4404 GCA_035552175.1 Gaiellaceae bacterium
GCGCCGCAGGCTCCGCGCCACCGACGTGATCGGACGGCTCGGCGGCGACGAGTTCGCGGCGCTCGTCCTCAACGTCACGCCGCGGCAGGCGGCCGAGATCGCCGACGAGACGACCGAGGCGCTCCGGGCGCTGACGGTGACCGCCGGCGACGTACGGCTCGAGGTGACCGCGAGCATCGGCGTGATCGCCATCGACGAGATGCGCGACGAGGACGAGGAGGACCTGCTCGCCGCGGCCGACCGGGCGATGTACAGGGCGAAGAGCCTCCGCCACGAAGACTGACACGGTTGTAATCGACGTGGTCCCGATCTCACAGCTCTCGACTGCCTGGGATCCCGCACCGCTCGTCCTCGCCGCGGCGGCGGTGGCGGCATTGCGGTTCGCATATGCGTTTCTGCGCCTTCGCCGGCGCGGCCGGTTCGACCATGCAGGCTGGGATCGTGCGGCGCTCTTCGGCGCCGGGATCGCGCTCCTCACGCTGCCACTCGTCTCTCCGCTCGATGCAGCGGGCGACGACTACCTGCTCTCGGCTCACATGCTGCAACACGTCCTGATCGGCGACGCAGGGCCCGCGTTGATCCTCGTCGCCGTCCGCGGCCCCCTGCTTGCGTTCATGCTTCCGCCGGCCGCCGTCCGCTTCGTGTTCCGGAACCGGCCCGTGCACGCGTTCGTGGCGTGGATCTCACGGCCGCTCCCCACGCTCGGCCTCTGGGTCGCCGCGCTCGGTGCCTGGCACGTCCCTCGTCTCTACGACGGCGCCCTCCGCCACCCCTGGGCTCACGATCTCGAGCATGCGAGCTTCGTCAGCGCCGGGATCCTCGTCTGGATGCAGCTCGTCGACCCGGCGCGGACCGGCCGCCTGACGGTGGGGAAGCGCGTCGCGTTCGCCGGTGCCGTCTTCCTGCTCGGGCAGGTGCTCTCGGACGTGCTCTTCCTGACCTCGACCCCCCTTTACCCGGCATATGCCGATCGAGCCGTGCGCCTCTTCGGGCTCTCGCCGCTCGCCGACCAGCAGTACGCGGGCCTCGTGATGATGGCCGAGCAGATCCTCACCCTCGGGACGTGCGTCGCGATCCTCGGTGCGTCGGCCCTGCGCCCGGCCTCCCGTCCGGCACGGCTCGCCCCGATCTGAGGACGGTCGCCGAGGGGCAAACGATCCCTTGTGATGCAAGTTACAAGCGCTTGTGACTTGCATCACAAGCGGCTTCCGGCCCGCTCAGGCGCTCGCGAGCGGGAAGCCCGGCGTCGAGAGCGTCGTCTCGTCGGCCATGATCGCGAGCGTCTGGTACGGAGCCCGGGTCGCGGCCCAGGCCGGGCCGTTCTCTCCCATCGCGAACGCGGCCGTCGCGTAGGCGTCCGCGGTCGCGAGATCGTCGCCCGCGATCGTGATCGAGAGCAGGCCCTCCGGCGGCCCGCCCGTGTGGGGATCGATGATGTGAGCGCCCCGGATGTACGTTCCCGAGGTCGCGAGCGCGAGGTCGTTCGCCTCGACGATCGCCGCGACGCGGTCCTGCAGCAGCGGGTGCTGGATCCCGGTGCGCCAGGCGGGCTCCGGAACCGCCCGGCCCCGCGTGCGGATGTCGCCGCCGGCGTTGATCGAGTAGTTCGCGATCCCGCGCGACTCGAGGAGCTCCCCGCCGCGGTCGACCGACCAGCCCTTCACGAGCCCGGAAGGATCGACCTCGGTCAGCGAGGCGTAGCGGGCGTCGAAGTAGCCGCCCGTCTCCTCGCGCAACTCGTCGCAACGGGCGAGCACCGCGCGGACGTCCGGATGGCACTCGCGAACCGCGAGCTCGCCGCGGTTCAACCTGCTGATCTCGCTTCCCTCCTTGTAGGTGCTGAATCGCTCGTCGACCTCGCGGAACCAGTCGAACAGCGTGTCGAGCACCTCCTCGCCGCAGTCGTCGCGCACGTCGACGACGATCGGCATGCCCATGATCTGCTCGATCCGCCGGAGGCCGGGAACCGGTTCCGCGCTCAAGCGGGCGAAAACTACGGCGTTTCGGCTTTGGCGAGCGCTGCCTGCAACGAGGCGCGGAACGAAATCGTCGAGTGGGTTGCGCCGGAGATGTTGACCATCTTGGCTGCGACGTCGGCCTGGAGCTGGAGCGTCTCTCCCTGGAGCAACGGCAGGGCCTGGTGGTTGATGTAGATCGACCGCGGCGTGTGCGTCGGCGTGACCGGCCAGGAGACCTTGTTGATCTTGATCGAGACCGACGGCTTTCCGTTCACCGTCGTGACGGTCTTCGTCACCTGGATCTGCACCGCCATGAAGCCCCACTTGTTGTCGGTCAGCGACTTGAGGGTGTTGCCCGGCCCGCACTTCACCGTCGGCCCGGTCACGGTGACGTTCGTGACGACCTTCTTCTTGATCGTCGTGTTCGACTGCGCCGCACGGGCGAGGGCGAACGCACTCCCCGTTTGGACGAAGAGAACAGAGGCGCAGAACGCGGCGATCAATGACTTGCGCAACACAGCGAACATCACCTTACAGGGTCGATCGGCGAACGTGAAGGTACCTGTGCGAAATATTTGCATTCGTCGAAAACCTCGCATTTCCGGGCTATCTTCAGAGGGCGAATCGCTCGACGTGAAGGTGCTTGCGCGAGACGTTCGCGTTGCGCAGGTTCGGGATGACGTTGTCGATCATCGCGACCGGGCCGCAGATGTAGACGTCGCGCTCGGCGATGTCAGGCACGAGCTCCTTCAGATGGGCCGGCGTCAAGAGCCTGCGGCCCTCCGCCGTCGCGTGGTCGCCGACGACGTAGTCGACCTTCACGCCGCGCTCCGCGGCGAGCTTGACGAGCTCGTCCCCGAAGACGAGCTCGTCCTTCGACATCGCCCGGTAGATCGCGACGAGGTCGCCGTCCATCTGCTCGAGGAGCGCGCGAACCGGGGTGATCCCGATCCCCCCGGCGATCAGGAGCGCCTTGTCGAGCGTGCGGCTGTCGCTCGTGAACACGCCGAACGGCCCCTCGGCAAAGACCCGCGTGCCGATCGGGATCTGGCCGAACTTCGCGGTGTGATCGCCGAGGTTCTTGACCGTGATCCGGAACGAGTCGTCCCTCGGGGCTTCGGAGAGCGAGTAGGGATGCTGCGTGTACCAGAAGCCCTTCGCGAAGAAGCGCCAGAAGTAGAACTGGCCGGCCTTCGTGTGCAGCCGGTCGAGGTGGCGACCGGTGATCCGCATCGAGATCACTCCGGGCGTCTCCTCGACGATCTCGCTGACCCGCATCCCGAAGCGGAAGGTGTTCATGATCGGCCGCAGCAGCCGGTACCAGACGACGAGCGCGAGTCCGAACGCGAAGAGGCTGATCCAGTAGTCGCCGGCGACGTGGTCGATATGGACGTCGTTGCCGTCGGGAACCATGTGCAGGAAGGCGAGCGCGATCCCGGCGTAAGCCGTGAAGTGCACGAAGTACCACCACTCGTAGGAGAGCTTCCGGCGCACCACCACGAGCGAGGTGAAGAGCACGACGAGCAGAAGGCCGGTGCCGACGGTGGCGGTGATGATTCCGGGGAAGGGCGAGCTGGTGGGAGCCGCCGACGCGCACGAGAGCGCGTGGCATGTGCCGCCGGCAGGTGCCGAGCCGATGCTGAGCCCCTTGCTGAGGTCGAGGTGCTTGATCGGCGTCGTCGAACTGGGCGCGGACTGCTGGGGAAGCGTGAGCCAGCGCCAGTACTCCGTGTACCACGACGTACCGTCGACCCTGGCGTAGCCCCACACGGTGAAGCCGACGTGGGCGAGCGCGAAGTAGAGCACCGCGTGCCCGTTCCAGCGATGCCAGATCGTGAGCTTGTCGAAGCCGACGAGCCGCTCGAGGAACGGCAGGCGCGCGAGCAGGAGCACCTCGACGATCGCGAGGTAACCCGACGCGAACGCCGTGACCCTGCCGAGGCTCTCGAGGGTCAGGTCGGTGTTGCGAAAGAAGTGGTACCCGGTGCCATCCTCGCCCCCGGCGCCCCAGATGTAGAGGATGCCCACGCCGTTGCCGACGACGAAGACGAAGAGTGCCAGCGCGACGACGCGCTTCCGCAGCTCGCGCCGTTGCGCGGACGTCGGGCGCAGGGGCGCTCCGAGCGCCGCTGTGTGTGAGCTTGAAGCCGTCATCGAGGGGTGTTTCCGGTGCGACGCAGGCCGCTCGGGACAGCGAAGCATAGTTTCCCCTCCGCGCCAAGAGCGCGCAGTCGCGAAGATGGAGGCATGGCAGAGGCCCGGAGAACCGACGAGATCGACGCGCCGCCCCGGCGCGAGGAGCCCTACGGGCCGCTCCGGAGGGACGTGCGCCTGCTCGGCTCGCTGCTCGGCCGGGTCCTCGTCGACCAGGAGGGCGCGGGGTTCCTGGAGGCCGAGGAGCGGGTCCGCGCGAGCGCCCGGCGCTCGCGCGAGCTCGGCGACCCGT
>DASZLW010000035.1:0-14651 GCA_035552175.1 Gaiellaceae bacterium
GGACGGGTTCTTCGTCGTCGCGAGCAGGTCGGCAGCCTGGATCATCATCCCGTTCTGGCAGTAGCCGCAATGCGGCACCTGAACGTCGATCCACGCCTGCTGCAACGGATGCAACGCCGGAGCCGCAGCCGTCGTGCCGCGGGAGGCTGCGTACAGGGCCGGCAGCCCTTCGAGCGTCGTGATCGTCTTCCCGCTCACTGCTGCCACAGGTGTGACGCACGAGCGGATCTCCTTGCCGTCCAGCAACACCGAGCAGGCGCCACACTGCGCGAGGCCGCAACCAAACCGCGGGCCATGCAGGTGGAGCTCGTTGTGCAGGACGTACAGGAGAGGCGTATCAAGGGACGCGCTCACGCCGTGCGTGAGTCCGTTCACCTTGATCTTGATGCTATTCGCCATTCCTCCTCCTAGGTGAAGTGCTGCGAATGGTTTCCGCAGGAACGCAGGCGGGGCACGAACGGCGCCCACCAACGGCATACGTCAGGGTATCCGGCCTTCCCCGGTAAGCGCAATAGTCAGTGAAAGAGGTTTGCGAAGAATCCGCTAAGAGATTCAGGTAGCTTTTGCAGCGGGATCCGGGAGGATCCGGCGGCTCAGTCCGGCCGTACGGCCGCGTAGGCGGCGGCGAGCCTCGAGATTCCCTCCCCGACCTCGTCCTTCGCCGGTCCGGCGAAGTTGATGCGGACGATGTTCGGAAAGCCGCCGAGCTCGCCGCCCGAGTCCGCCGTCACCCCTGAGGCCCGGGCGAGGAGGTCCGAAGCCATCATCCCGTCCGGAAGGGCGAGCGCCAGGAAGATGCCGCCCTCGGGCCTCGACCAGGTGCAGCCGTCGAACCGTCCTTCGAGGGCGGCGAGGGCGGCGTCCCGCCGCTCGAGCAGCTCGCCCGTCAGCCGCACGAGGTTCGACTCGAAGCTTCCGCGGCGCATGAACTCGAACACGGTCGCCTGCCCGAGGAGCGTCGGGGTGATGTACGTCGCGTTCGCCTTCGCGGCGAGCTCGGCCGCGAGCTCCTCCGTGAGGATGAAGGCGCCCACGCGGAGGCCCGGCGCGACGGTGTACGAGAAGGACGAGCTGTAGACGATCGACTTCTCGGACAGATCGAACATCGTCCGGATCGGCTCGCCCGCATACCTCAGCAGGCCGTACGAGTCGTCCTCGACGATCAGCGCGTCGCGGCGAAAGAGCAGGAGGCCGATGCGGTTGCGCTCGTCCTCGGTCAGGCACTGCCCGGTCGGATTGTGAAACGTGGGAACGAGGTAGGCGAACGCCGGCTTCGCGAGTGTCCGGATGTGGGCCTCGAGCAGGTCGATGCCCGGCCCCTCCTCGCGGATGTCCATGTAGACGAGGTTGGCCGACTGGCGGAACAGGAGCTGGAGTGCCCGATCGTAGGTCGGGTACTCGACGATCACGGACTGGGCGCTGACCCGGCCTTCGATCAGGAACGAGAACCCCTGCAGCCACCCGTTCGTGAGGAGCACGCGGGAAGGGTGGACGCCGAAACGCTCCGCGACGAGCTCCCGGAGCGGGGTGTAGCCCGCGCCGGTTCCGTACGAGAGGATCCGCTTTCCGTCCTCGCCGAGAGCCGTGGCCGCACAGTCTGCGAGCTCCTCGGCGGGGACGAGCTCCGGCGCGAGGCCGTCGCCGGCGAACGAGATCGTCTCCATCGGCCGAGTGTAGTGCGGCGCCGAGAGATGTCTTCCCTCGAAGGTCCGACCCGCTCCGGTCGTGCGTTCGGGCCGGTCAGTCGCTCAGCCGGTCAGTGGGCCCGAGCCGCCGCACCCGCGACCGCGCCCTCGTAGATGCGGTCGCGGGCGAGGCGGTCGAGCTCCGCGCTCAGGAGATCGCTCGGCGACAGCGGCTGGTCGTGCGGCGACGGGACCTCCTCGCCGTCGAGTCGCACGCCAAGCTCGCCGGCCGGCTCGACCGGCGGCAGCTCACGGCCCAGGCGCGAGGCGAGCCAGCCTCGCACGAGTGCCGCCTCGGCGCGAGGGCCCCGGATCTCGATCTCCTGCTCCTGGATCGCGGGCCAGCGTCCCGCGAGCGCGATCCGCCAGTCGTCGGTGCGCGCCCAGGCGATGTCGGACACCGCGGTTTGCTCGAACACCCCGGTGAGCTCGGCGTAGCGCAGCTCGCTCCATTCGGAGGAGTCGACGATCACGCGGTCGGCAACCTCGACGAGCTGCTGCCACTGCGTCTGGCCGAACGGCGGCTCGCCGCGCCAGCGCAGGAAAACGGGTAGATCCGAGATCACGAGCGGGAGCACGATCGAGGCCGGGGCGAGCGAGCGGTTGCCTCGCAGCGAAAGCTCGATCACCTCGCCGCAGACGGTGCTCTCGCCGATCGGGAAGCACCGGACGGAGAGCTGCGCGTCGAGCCCGCCGTCGTCGTCGTCCGGGCGCGGGACGAGGATCACCGTGCGGGACGGATGCCGCTCCGCCATGCCCGCGAGCACCCGTTCCGCCGCGTCGAGCCACTCGGGAGGCACCCAGGCGAGGTGCGTCATCACGCTCGTGCGCTGGTGCGGATGGCCGTCCTCGCCCGCCGAGTCGCGCCGGAGCTGCGAGAGCGCGCCGTCGATGTCGCGCATCGAGACGCCGGTGCCCGACCAGTCGAAGATCGCCGGTGCGGGGACGGTCAATGCCTGCCCCACGACCGGCCGTCCCGCGAGAGAAGCTCGTCCGCGGAAGGCGGGCCCCAGGTTCCCGCGGGGTAGTTCGGGAACGCGACCCGGTCGCGCTGCCAGGCGGCGACGATCGCGTCGACGAGGGCCCACTGCTCCTCGATCTCGTCCGAGCGGGTGAAGAGCGTCGCGTCGCCGAGCATCGCGTCGAGGATCAAACGCTCGTAGGCCTCCGGCAGCCCATGGCGGAACGCACTGCCGTAGAGGAAGTCCATGTGCACGGTGCGGATCGACATGCCCTGCCCGGGCACCTTCGCGCCGATCGCGAGGGAGAGGCCCTCGTCGGGCTGCACGTGGATCAGGAGGACGTTCGGCCGGAGGCCCTCGACCGCGGCCTCCTCGAACGGCGGGTGCGGCGCGCGCTTGAACTGGATCGCGATCGTCGTCTCGCGCCGCGGCAGGCGCTTACCCATCCGCACGTAGAACGGCGTGTCCGCCCAGCGCCAGTTGTCGACGAAGAGCTTCGCGGCGACGAACGTCTCGGTCTGCGAGTTCGGCCCGACGCCGTCCTCCTCGCGGTACCCGGGCACCTCGGCGCCCTCGACGAACCCGCGGCCGTACTGCCCCCGTGCAACCGACTTCGGTCCCGGGGTGTGCAGCGAGCGGAGCACCTTCACCTTCTCGTTGCGCACCGAGTCCGGCGTGAAGTCGCTCGGCGGCTCCATCGCCGTGATCGCGAGGAGCTGCAGGAGGTGGTTCTGGAAGATGTCCCGGATCGCGCCCGCCTGCTCGTAGAAACCGGCACGCCCTTCGATCCCGATCGACTCGGCGACCGTGATCTGCACGTGGTCGATGAACTGGCGGTTCCAGATCGGCTCGAAGATCCCGTTCGCGAATCGGAGCGCGAGCAGGTTCTGGACCGTCTCCTTGCCGAGGTAGTGGTCGATGCGGAAGATCTCGGCCTCCGCGAAATGCTCGCCGATCAGCTTGTTCAGCGACCCGGCGGAGGCGAGGTCGTGCCCGAACGGCTTCTCGATGATCAGGCGGTTCCACCCCGTCTCCGACCTGTGGCGCGCGACCTTCTCGACGAGCGGGCCGATCGCCGCGGGCGGGACCGCGAAGTAGTAGAGCCGGTTGCCGCTGCCACCGCGCTCCTCGTCGATCCGGTCGAGCATCGCGGTGAGGCTCTCCCCGGTGCTCATCGCAGCCTGATCGAGCTGGAAGTAGCGCATCCCGCGACAGAGGCTGTTCCAGACCTCCTCGCGGAACTCGTCGCGGGCGAAGCGCTCGACCGCGTGCTTCATCGCCTCGCGGAACCAGTCGTCGGAGCCTTCGCTGCGGGCCGCGCCGACGATCGTGAAGCTGTCGGGCAGCAGGCGGCGGAAGGCGAGCGAGTAGAGCGCCGGCATCAGCTTCCGCTCGGTGAGGTCGCCCGAGGCGCCGAAGATCACGAGCGTGCACGGCTCCGGGCGGCGCCGGATCGGGAGGCCCTCGGCGAGCGGATTCGGTTGCTGCTCGGTCGTCGTCATCCCGGGTCCTGATCTGCGGCCTTGACGGCATGCCCTCCGAACTGGTTCCGGAGGGCCGCGTTGACCTTCGCTGCGAACGACTCGTCCTGGCGGGAGGCGAAACGGGCAAAGAGCGCAGCGCTGATCACCGGCACGGGCACGTCCTCTGCGATCGCCTCGGCGATCGTCCAGCGTCCTTCCCCGGAGTCGTCGACGTAGCCCTTGATCTTCTCGAGCTTGCCGCCTTCGAGCTCGAACGCGTCGACGAGCAGCTCGAGGAGCCAGGAGCGGACGACGGACCCGTAGCGCCAGATCCCGGCGATCTCGTGGAGGTCGAGGTCGAACTCGGACTTCTCGAGCACCTCGAACCCCTCGGCGTAGGCCTGCATGAGGCCGTACTCGATCCCGTTGTGCACCATCTTCGTGAAGTGCCCGGCGCCCGGCCCGCCGACGTGGGCGTAGCCGTTCACGGGCGCGAGCGAGGTGAACACGGGCTCGAGCCGCTTCACCGGGCCCTCGTCTCCGCCCACCATCAGGCAGTAGCCCTCCTTCAGCCCCCAGACTCCGCCCGAGACGCCCGCATCGACGAAGTGGAGCTGCTTCCCGGCGGCCGCCTCGAAGCGGCGCTGCGAGTCGCGGAAGTTCGAGTTGCCGCCGTCGACGATCGTGTCGCCCGGCTCCGCGAGCTCGAGGAGCGTCTGGAAGGTGTCCTCGGTGATCTTCCCGGCGGGCACCATCATCCAGAACGCCCGAGGCGCGTCCAGCATGTCGCGAAGCTCCTCGAGCGTCCCTGCGGTCGATTCGACTCCCGGGTCGTAGGTCCTCACGTCGTGCCCGTCGCCTGCGAGCCGCTTCGTCATGTTCCCGCCCATGCGGCCGAGGCCGATCATCCCGAGCTGCATCAGATCTCCTCCAGTCGGATCCGGGCGACGCGGCGGCCGCGCTCGCGCAGCGACTCGAAGTCGCCGGCAGCCTGGGCGCGGATCAGGCGGGCGAAGCCGAACGGCTTGCCCGGGATCGCAAGCTCCTCGCCGTAGTCATCGACCACCTGCAGGAAGCGGCCCGTTTCCGGCCCTCCTTTGTGGAGCTGGCCGGTCGAGTGGAGGTAGCGCGGGCCGAAGCCGTGGGTGACGACGCAGCCGGTCTCCCTCAGGCGGCCCGCGAGCGCGTCGATCCTCGCGGCGTTGCCGGGGGTCGGGTTCACGAACGCCTGGATGCAGAGGTAGGCAGGCGGCTCGGCTCCACTCGTCAGCTCCTCGATCGAGCCGACGGGCTCGAGCGTGACGTCCTCGCCCGCGAGCACCTCGTTCGTCTTGTCCTTCGCAGCCTGCACGTCGGGCTGGTCGAACGGGTTGATCCCGAGGACCGCTCCGGCGACGGCGGTCGCGAACTCCCACCGGAAGAACTCGCGCCCGAGGTCGAGCGGCTCCGGAAGGTCCACCTCGTGGCCCTGACGGTCCGGGCCGTCGGCGGACTCGCCGGGAGCGGGAACGAGACCCTTCCCCTGCTTCCCGGTCGACTCCGCGATCAGCTGCTCCACCCAGAGCCCGAACACGCCGGCGTCGGGCAGGCAGACCTTGTCGCGACCCTCCCGCCACCCTTCGCCGAGCGCCAGTCCGAGCTCGAGCCCGGGATTGCCGTCGTCTTCGCGGCATGCCTCGGCCATCTGGCACGCACGTTCGAGCAGCACCTCGAGGTCGACCCCCATCAACGCGGCCGGCACGAGCCCGAACGCCGAGAGCGCGGAGTACCGCCCGCCGATCGTCGGCTCCCCCGGGATGATCGCCGCAAACGCTCGCTCCTGGCCGAGCTGCGCGAGCTCCGAGCCGGGATCGGTGATCGCGACCCACTGCTCGCCGCGCGGAGCGAGCTTCCAGAAGTACTCGGTGTGCGAGCGGGTCTCGAGCGTCGAGCCCGACTTCGAGGCCGAGACGAAGAGCGTCTTCGCCAGATCGAGCTGCGCCTGGACGTCGCGGATCGCCTGCGGGCAGGTCGTGTCGAGGACGTGGAAGCTCGTGGCTCCGAACGACTGCCGCAGCACCTCCGGGGCGAGGGAGGAGCCTCCCATGCCGAGGAGGAGGATCGACTCGACGTTCTGGGAAAGCCCGGAGACGGCCTCGCCGAGGCGTGCTGCGTGCTCGCGCATCCGCACCGGCTCGTCGAGCCAGCCGAGCCAGCGGGCCTCGTCCTTTCCGGTCCAGACGGTCGGGTCGCGTGACCAGATCCGCGCGACGAGCTCGCGGCGCTCGGTCGTCACGCGATTCCGGACGACTGCGCCGCCAACTCGCCTCGCCTGGCCTCGATCCCCTCGATCAGCTCGTCGAACGCGTCGGAGAACTTCTGCACGCCCTCGGTCTCGAGCGTCGCGACGAGGTCCTCGTAGTCGACCCCGGCAGCGGCGAGTGCCGCGAGCAGCTCGTGGGCGGCCTCGACGTCCTCCTTGATCGTGTCGGCGCGCACTTCGCCGTGGTCGCGAAACGCCTCGAGCGTCTCGAGCGGCATCGTGTTCACGGTGTCGGGGCCGATCAGCTCCTCGACGTACATGGTGTCCCGATACTCCGGGTTCTTGGTCGACGTCGAGGCCCAGAGCGGATGCTGCCTGGTTGCGCCCGCGGCGGCCATCCGGTCCCAGACGGCACCGGAGAACGCCTCCTCGAAGTGCTCGTAGGCGAGCTTTGCGTTCGCAATCCCGAGCTTGCCCTGGAGCTCCTTGTTCCCGAGGGCGTCGAGCCGCTTGTCGCCCTCCGTGTCGAGGCGCGAGACGAAGAACGAGGCGACCGAGCTCACCTTCGAGGCATCGCCGCCGTCGGCGATCAGGCGGGCGAGCCCGCGCTGGTAGGCGGCGACGACGTCCTTGTAGCGCTGCAGCGAGAAGATCAGCGTGATGTTGATCGGGATCCCGCGTGCGATGCAGTCCTCGATCGCAGGCAGGCCCTCTCTGGTCGCCGGGATCTTGACGTAGAGGTTCGGGCGGTCGACGGCCGCGTGGAGCTCGACGGCCTGCTCGAAGGTGCCTTTCGTGTCGAACGCGAGGTCCGGATCGACCTCGAGCGACACGTAGCCGTCCCGCCCTTCCGTCCCGTCCCACACGGACCGGAAGACGTCGCAGGCGTCGCGAACGTCGGCGACTGCGAGCTGCCTGAAGATCGCCCGCGCATCCTCTGTTTGCTCGAGGCACTCGCGGATCTGGTCGTCATAGGCGCCACCCCCGGCGATCGCCTTCTGGAAGATCGACGGGTTCGACGTGAGTCCCGTCACCGAGTCCTCGCCGATCAGCCGTGCCAGCTCGCCGGAGTGCACGAGCTCGCGCGAGAGCAGGTCGATCCAGATCGACTGCCCCCGGTCGTGAAGCCGCTCGAGCCGTGTCTCAGCCATCGCGCATCCCCCTCTCCATCTTCGCCACCTTGTCCAGTCTCGCCACGTAGCGCTCGCCGCCGTCGAACCTCGCCGCCAGGAAAACCGCGACGAGCTCTCGCGCGACCGAAGGCCCGACGATCTCCGAGCCCAGGCAGATGACGTTCATGTCGTCGTGCTCGACGGCCTGGTGTGCGCTGTAGAGGTCGTGGCAGATCGCCGCGCGGATCCCGGCGATCTTGCAGGCGGCGATCGCGGCTCCGGCGCCGGAGCCGCAGACGAGCACGCCCCGCTCGGCCTGGCCGCCGAGGATCGCATCGCCGATCTGCTGTGCCTTGTCGGGATAGTCGACCTTGACCGCGGAGTCGTGGGTCCCGAGGTCGACGACCTCGTGGCCCTCGAGCGAGTCGAGGATCGCCTCCCGGAGCGCCACGCCCCGGTGGTCGAACGCGACGGCGATCTTCATGCCCCGGATCATGCCAGCTACCCGCCCGGCGGCGCGCGCCGCGCGTGGTGGCTCATTCAGCGGCGCATGGCTCGATTTCTGGCTTCCTCCGAGGGCTTCGGCGGCCTGCCCGCGGGTCGTCGAGCACGCCTTGCCGGCGACCGCTTTCGGGGAGCGCGAATCGCCGAGACGGAGGCCGCGCACATCGCTTGCCCCTCTGTAGGTGGGCAACCCCGATCCCCGCCGACCGGGGAAAGCTTGAATAGAGGAGCGTGGCGATCCTGATCGCATCCAACCTCCGCAAGGAGCTCTCCGGCACTCCGCTCTTCGACGGGGTGTCGTTCAAGGTCGAACGCGGCGACCGGCTCGCGCTCTCCGGCGCGAACGGCGCTGGAAAGACGACCCTGCTCCGCGCGCTCACCGGCGAGGTGTCGCTCGAAGGCGGGACGCTCGCATGGGAACGCGGCGCGCGCGTCGCCCTCCACGACCAGCGACCTCCGGCGGCGAGCGAGCATCCGCTGCGCGAGTACGTCCTCGCCGGCACGGCCGACCTCGTCTCGCTCGAGAAGGAGCTGCGCCGGCTCGAGGCCGAGATGGCCGCAGGCGCGCACGATCCGAAGACGATGGCGCAGTACTCGAACGCCCAGGCGCGCCTCGAGCACGCGGGCGGCTACGACTGGCGGGATCGCGCGGCGTCCTTCGTGCGCGGCCTCGGGTTCACGGAGGCGGACCTCGACCGTCCCGTCTCGACGTTCTCGGGCGGGGAGCTCACGCGCGCCTCGCTCGCCCGGGCGCTCGCGTCGCAGCCCGATCTCCTGCTTCTCGACGAGCCGACGAACCATCTCGACATCGAGACGATCGAGTGGCTCGAGGATCTGCTCCGGACGATCGACGCCGGTGTCGTGATCGTCGCCCACGACCGCTGGTTCCTGGAGGCCGTGACGACGGCGGTGCTCGAGCTCGACCGAGGTCGTTCCGTCTACTTCCCCGGCAAGTGGCACGTCTGGCGCCGCGAGCAGGCCGCGCGCGCCCAGCACGCGGCGAAGGCGGCGGGCCGCGACGCGGAGAAGATCGCACAGCTCGAGCGCTTCGTCGAACGATTCGGGGCGAAGAACACGAAGGCGAAGCAGGCGAAGTCGAAGCAGAAGCAGATCGACCGCCTCCGTGCCGGGATGGCCGAGACCGCCAGGGCTCCGGCGCGCTCGCTCGGGTTCGAGTTCCTGAAGCCGGCGCGCTCCGGCCGCGTGGTGATGGAGGTCGAAGGGCTCGAGCTGAAGGCCGGCGACAAGGAGCTCGTGCGCGACGGGTCGTTCGCGCTCGAGCGCGGCGAGCACGTCTCGCTCATCGGCCCGAACGGCTCCGGGAAGACGACGCTCCTCGAGACCGTGCTCGGCCGCCGCGAGCCCGTCTCGGGCAAGTCCCGGCTCGGCCACGGGGTCGAGGTGGCCTACTTCTCGCAGCACGAGGTGGAGCTCGACGAGCGCGGGTCGGTGCTCGACGCGACGGTCGCCGCGACCGGCCTCCGCCGCCCCGACGCGCAGAAGCTGCTCGGACGCTTTCTCTTCACCGGCTGGGAGGAGCACGAGAAGCCGGTGACGGCCCTCTCGGGCGGCGAGCGGCGCCGGCTGACGCTCGCGCTCGTCGTCGCGAGCGGCGCGAACCTGCTCGTCCTCGACGAACCGACGAACCATCTCGATCTGGAGAGCCGCGAGGCTCTCGAGGCGGCGCTCGAGGCGTTCCCGGGGACAGTCCTCCTGGTGACGCACGACCGCGCGCTCCTCGATGCGGTCTCGGGACGCCTGCTCGCGGTCGAGTCGGGCCGGGTCGTTCCCTACGCCGGCGGCTGGGCCGAGTACCTCCGCCGCGGCGAGGTTCCGCCCGACGAGCCTACGGTCGCAAGACCACCGAAGCCCCGCAAGGAACGGCCGGCACCTACCCGCGCGAAGAGCGCCACCCCGATCGAGCTCGTCGAACGCGAGATCGGCCGCGCCGAGGAACGGGTCGCAGAGCTCGAGCGAAAGCTCGCCGAGGACTGGACGAACGTCGACCTCGTGACAGCTCACCGCGCCGCCCGCGACGACCTCGCCTCGCTCCTGAGGCGTTGGGAGTTGCTGTTCGAGGAAGCTCAGGCGTAGAAGCTCGCCCTCCGGGCGGCTCCGGATCCAGCACTGCGGTGATGTTGATGTACATCTACATCAGGACCATCGGAAAAGGACGGGTGGATCGTCCCTTCTGGACGGCTCCGACCTACGTTTCGAGCGGGGCCATCGTCAGGCCGTAGCCTGCGAGCTGCCCGTGGTAGAGCTCGGCATGCTCCCGGTGACCCGACCAGACGATCGCCTGGCCGGCGGTGTGGATCTTGTTCGCGAGGCGCATGCCGCCGTCGTAGTCGACCCCGGGAATCGTCTGCGCCAGTGCGAACGCCACGCCCTCGAAGGTGTTGTGGCTGTCGTTCAGGACGATCACCCGCCAGGCGTCACCCGTGCCGGATCCCCCGCCTCGGCGGATCTTCTCCTTGGGGGGCGTGGCGGTCGTCATGACGGTTCAAAGGTATCGATCACCGCCTCTGCGATCACCCGCAGCGGTCGGCCGGAGACCTGGCTCGCACGCCGCAGGCGGGCGAAGGCGTCGGCCTCCGAGAGCTTCTCCTTCTCCATCAGGAGGCCCTTCGCGCGTTCGATCGCCTTCCGCGCGACGAGTGCCTCGGAGAGCGAATCCGCCTCCGAGCGCACGGCGAGCAGCTCCTCGTGGCGCGCGCGCGCGGTTTCGATCGCAGGGACGACGTCCTGCTCGCGGAACGGCTTCACGAGGTAGCCGTAGACCCCTGCCTCTGCGGCACGGTCGACGAGCTCACGCTGGCCGAACGCCGTCAGCATCACGATCGGGATCGGCCGCTCCTCGAGGATCCTGCGCGCCGCATCGATCCCGTCGAGGTTCGGCATCTTCACGTCCATCAGCGCGAGATCCGGCTCGAGTCCGCGGGCGAGCTCGACCGCCTCCTCGCCGTCGCGCGCCTCGCCTACGACGTCGTATCCCGCCCGTTCGAGCAGCCCGCGAAGGTCGAGGCGGATGATGGTCTCGTCTTCTGCGATCAGGATGCGCATCGTCCACCGAGTCTAGAGACGGCGCGCTCGACGGGATCGGGAGGCACTCGCAGCGACTGGCTCTCGTCCGACCCGGCCTTCGCGGCGAGCGCATCCCCGGAGCTCGGGCTCCGTCCGGCTCTAAACTAAACGGGAAAGCGAACCTCGGCGCGGGTTCCGTTGTCGGCGCGGAGCTCGAGCGTGCCGCGGAGCTCGTCGCGCACGAGCGCCCGCACGATCGAGAGGCCCGTCCCCCTGGGCGGATCGTCGGGGATGCCTGGGCCGTCGTCGAGGATCTCGAGCACCGCCTCCTCCTCGCCTCCGCGGAGCGTCACCTTGACGTGGAGGCCGCCGTGCTCGATCGCGTTTCCGAGCAGCTCCGAGAAGACGAGAGCGAGTGCGGTCGCCCGCTGGCCGGCGAGCAGCACCGGCTCGAGCTCCGCGTCCACGATCCGCCCCGCGCCGACGCTCTGCACGAGCATCGCCCGGAGGCGACCGAGCAGATCGGCCAGATCGACGTCCTCGTCGCGCTGCTCGGTCAGCACCTCGTGGACGGCGGCGATCGCGAGGATGCGGTTGACGGAATCGTCGAGCGCCTTCTTGGGATCGATGTTGTCGGCGTCCCGTGCCTGCAAGCGGAGGAGCGAGGCGACCGTCTGGAGGTTGTTCTTGACGCGGTGATGGATCTCCTGGGCGAGGACGCCCCGCATCACGGCGCGCCCGTGCTCGAGCGCGACCGCAGCCTGCTGGGCGATCGAGGCGAGGAGCTCGAGGTCGTGGTCGGTGAACGGCGTCGCCCGATCGGCGACGAGCTCGCCGATCGTCCGGCCGCGCCAGCGGAGGGGCTGCCGGATCGCGTGCGTGTCGGAACGACCTTCGGGCCAGGCGATCGCCCCGTCCTCGAGCACGAGCGCGGCGCCGCTCGCCGAGAGCGCATCCATCGTCGTCTTCACGATCGCCTCGAGCGACTCCTCGAGATAGAGCGACTCCGACACGGCCTCGGAGATCCGCGCGAGCGCCTCGAGCTCGTGCACGCGGCGCTGCGCCTCCTCGTAGAGCTTCGCGTGCTCGATCGACTGGGCGACCTGTGCCGCGATCGCGAGCAGCAGGTCGATCTCGTCCTCCGAGAACTCGCGCGGCTCACGGGTGCGGATGTTGAGCGCGCCCTCGAGCCGCACGCCGCGCGCGAGGATCGGCACCGCGAGGATCGACTCGTACTCGTCCTCGGGGAGGTTCGGGAAGTTCTTGAAGCGCGCGTCCAGGTTCGCCCGGGCGGGGATCATCACCGGCTCGCGGCTCTCGGCGGCGGACCCGGTGATCCCCTCGCCGGGCCGCATTCTCGGTCGCTGCGTCATCTGCTCGACGGCCGTTCCGTGCGTCGCGCGCAGGACGAGCTCGGACGAGCGGCCGTCGTACAGGTAGACGAAGCAGGCATCGGCGTGCAGCGCATCTGCCACCTTCGTCGCCACCTGCGACAGGACCTCCTCGAGGTCGAGGGTCGAGTTGACCGCCTCGATGGTGTCCGTGAGGAGCCGGAGATGCCGCTCTCGCCTGTCCATGCGCCAAAGATACGCTCAGCCCGTGGACCGGTTTCAGTGGCTGCTCGCGCTCCACGTCACGGGAGCCTTCCTGTTCCTCGGCGGCTCGGTGTTCGCGGGAATCCTCTCGGTGCTCGCGATGCGATCTCGCCGGCCGAGTGAGGTCGCGCTCTTCCTCGGGCTCGTGCGCGTCGCGGTCGTTGCCGTGATCGCGGGGTCGATCCTCGCCCTCGTGCTGGGGCTCTGGCTCGTCCACGACGCCGGGCTCTCGTACTCGCGGCCCTGGATTCTCGCCTCGCTCGTGCTGCTCGCCGTCGCGAGCGTCGCCGGGAAGCTCGGCGGCGAGCGCGACCGCGCGACGCGGAAGCTGGCCGAGCAGCTCGCCGCCGACGGCGACGCGCCGGCCCCCGAGCTACGGGCGCGGCTGCGCGATCCCGTCGCTCTCGCGACGTCGTGGAGCGCGGGCGCCGCCACGCTCGGGATCCTCGCTCTGATGATCTGGAAGCCGGGCGGATGAGACCCGACTTCCAGCTCTTCGTGCACGTCCTCGCAGCGACAACTCTCTTCGGCTCGTTCGGCGCACTCGCCACGTTCGGTCTCGCCGGCCGCGCACGGCCGGAGCAGGCACGACTCGCCACCGCCTCGCTCGTCACGACCTTCTTCGTCGCCGTCCCCGCGTGGGGGCTGATGCTCGTCTTCGGCACCTGGACGAAATCGAAGGAGGGTCTTCCGGGAGGGATCTCGTGGATCGACATCGGGAGCGCGGTCGCCTCGCTCGGGATCGTCGCCCTGCTCGCTGTGAGTGCCCTCGCCTACTGGTGGATGCGCCGTCCCGCGGGCTCGTGGCAGCCACTCGTCCTCGGGCTCGTCGCGACGGGTTACCTGCTCGCGCTCGGCGTCGCGTGGTGGGCGATGACGGCCAAAATCCCGTCGTAGCGGGTCACGCTCGAGGGGGTTACACTCGATCGATGTCCCGGGGGCCCTTCGGCGTGCTCGTCGCGCTCGCGATCGCCGCCGTCCTCGTCGCATCGAGCGCCGCGGACACCCCGATCTTCTCGAGCACGGTCTTCTTCCGGATCACTTACCGGGCCGACTGCACGCTCACGGTTGCGATCGACGGCGGCCCGAGCATGGACTCGGCCGCGCCGGCCCCGGTCACGATCCCGCCCGGGCCCTACCAGGTGTCGGTCCGGACGCCGCTCCCGGACTCCACCTGGGACACGTCGGTCTGCAGCATCGGCCACTTCTCGTTCACGGGCCCGGACGTCAACCTCGCCGCGGTGATCGGCAACGATCTCGGCCCTTATAGCGCGACCTACAACGTCACTCTCGATCCGGCGTCGACCTACACGATCGCGGATGCGGCCCATCCGGGTGCGCCGATCGCATTCTCGACCGCGGCGACCGGGTCGAGCAGCTCGCTCCTGCCTGCAGTGCCGGCCTCGACGGGCGGCACGGGGAAGGGCGCGACGCAGCCCGCCCTGATGGGCTCGGCGATCGTCCCGTTCCGCGGCACGCTCACGGCGACCGTCCCGACCGCCGGGTCGCCGACTCTCGAGGCCAAGGGGAAGGCGCTCGCGACGCTCGAGGCAGGCCGCTACGACATCGTCGTGAAGGATGCCTCGCCCCACGGCGGCTTCTTCGTCGAGAAAGCGCACAAGAAGCCGATGACGATCGCGGGCGTGGCGTTCACGGGCAAGAGGACCGTGCACGTGAGCCTGACCGCCGGGAAATGGACGTTCTTCTCGAAGAGCGGCAAGGCGACCACCTTCACCGTCACCGTCTGACAGGCGCAGATCCCTGCGACGCCGCCCCGTCCGACACGGTAGTCGCGCCGCCGGAGCTTTTACAAAGTTATTACTCCGGGACAGGGATTTCCGTGACGAAGCGGGAATAAGGTCAGGACATGTCCGCTCTGGCCCTCGACCTCCGTCACACCGCCGGCTACCTCGTCGCCGATGCCCACGGACGGATCGTCGGGAAGGTCGAGTGCCCGATGTACGGCACCTCGCCCGAGACGCCCGACGCGCTCTCGGTTCGGTCCGGCTTCTTCGCCAGGCGCCGCCGCCTCGTTCCCGCCGAGACGATCGAGCAGATCGACGG
>DASZLW010000036.1:0-6695 GCA_035552175.1 Gaiellaceae bacterium
CCCGTGAGGTTGTCGCCGAAGGAGATCGTGACGAAGTTGTCGCCGAGGTGGGCGAGCATCGCGCCGCCCGTGGCGGTGCCGGCGACGAAGTCCAGGGAGCCGCCGATCTGCACCCCGCGCTGGTCGAGGCAGGTCTTGGAACGGGCGAGCGTGTAGGTCGTCTGCCCCCCGCACCCTGCGGTGGCGAGCAGGATGCCGACCGCAACGCCGGCAAGCGCGAGGCGAGTCATGGTCGGGGATTCTAGTCACCCCGGCGGCGTCGGGCTGCACGTACATTTGCGCGCGTGACGAACGAGGACTTGCTCATCGCGTACGCCCGGCTTGTGGTGCGGGTCGGCGTCAACGTCCAGCCGGGGCAGCGACTGGCGATCAACGCCCTCGTCGAACACGCGCCGCTCGTCCGGGCGGCGGCCGAGCAGGCCTACGAGGCCGGCGCGGCGTTCGTCGACGTCTACTACACCGATCAGCACGTCCGGCGGTCGCACATCAGGCACGCGACGGAGGAGACGCTCTCGTGGTCGCCGCCGTGGCTCGTGAAACGGCTCGAGGACCTCGGCAAGGAAGGCGGCGCCCTGCTCGCGCTGACGGGGAACCCGGAGCCCGAGCTCTTCGCGGACCTCGACGGCAGCCGGGTCGCGCGGTCGCGGATGCAGGAGCTCGGCGAGGTGAGCCTCCGCTTGACGGGCGGTCTCTGCAACTGGTCGGTCGTCTCGTTCCCGACGGCCGGCTGGGCCGAGCTCGTCTTCGGCGAGCCCGACGTCGAGCGGCTGTGGGCGTCGGTCGCCTCGGCCGTGCGGCTCGACGAGGTCGACCCGGTCGCGGCGTGGCGCGAGCACATCCTCCGCCTGTCCGGACGTGCAAGCGCGCTGAACGCGCACCGTTTCGATGCGCTCCGCTACCGCGGGCCCGGCACCGACCTGACGATCGGCCTCCTGCCGGAGTCGCGGTGGCACGCCGCGGAGGACGAGTCGCTCGGAATCAAGCACGTCGCGAACATGCCGACCGAGGAGGTCTTCACGACCCCGGACGCGCGCCGCACCGAGGGCACCGTCAGGGCGACCTATCCGCTCCAGCTCTCGGGCCACATTATCCGCGGGCTCCGCATCCGCTTCGAGGGCGGCCGGGCGGTCGAGGTGACCGCCGACGAGGGCGAGGAGTTCATCCGCGCACACATCGCGAGCGACGAAGGCGCCGCCCGGATCGGCGAAGCGGCGCTCGTCGACCGGACCTCCCGTATCGGCCAGTCGGGCCTCGTCTTCTTCGACACGCTCTTCGACGAGAATGCCGCCTCGCACATCGCCCTCGGAGCCGGGATCACCCAGTGCGTGGAGGGTGCCGGCGACCGCACGGAGGCGGAGCAGGCGGCGATGGGCCTCAACAAGTCGAGCCTCCACACGGACTTCATGATCGGGAGCCCCGACGTGAACGTGTGGGGAGTAACGGCCGCCGGCGACGAGGTGCCGATCCTCCGGTCGGGCGACTGGGTTCTCCCCGCCTGACCGGCCGGCGGCGCCGCCCCTACACTTGACGCGGCGGGACGTAGCTCAGCCTGGTTAGAGCGCCTGCTTTGGGAGCAGGAGGCCCCCGGTTCGAATCCGGGCGTCCCGATCGGTCATCTGCGAGCTTCTGTGCTCGCGGCTCGCGGGCGAGCAGAAGATCCCTGAATGCGCGTCCGTCTGAGTCGGACGGTCCCCGCAAAGTGCGTTCTGTCATCGGGCTGACGAAGCCCTCCGGGGCAGGCGGCGAGTACGCCGAGCTGATCCGCAGGATCTGGGCGACGAGGGTCGGGTCGTTCGGGATCCAGTTTCCCATCACGATCCGGCCGCCGGGACGGGTCACGCGGACGATCTCCTTCGCGACATCGAGCGGGCTCGGCGCGAACATCGCGCCGAAGATCGAGACGACGAGGTCGAAGCTGTCGTCAGCGAGTTCGTTCAGGCCGGAGAGGCATCCCCCTCCTGGAAGCGGCAGTTCGCAAGGCCGAGATCCTGCGCTCGGGCGTTGCCCGCCGCGACGAGGTTTGCCGCGATGTCGACTCCGAGCACGTCCGCTCCGAGCCGGGCAGCCGGCAACGCCGTGGTGCCGTCGCCGCAGCCGAGATCGAGAACCTGGAGGCCGGGCGTGATCCCGAACGTGCCCACGAGAGCCTCGCCGCTCTCACGCATCGTCTCGGCGATCCGTGTGAAGTCGCCTTTTTCCCACAGTGCCTTGTTCGGATTGACGGCGGCGTTCGTCCCACTGTTCGTCGCGGCGTTGGTCGACATGATGAGTCGGCTCCTTTTCGTGCGCCGCCGGGGCGGTCGCGAGTTGGGGTTGGGCCGGACGCTGACGGTGTTCGGCCGCGGGCGGCTACTCGTCGAGGGGGACTGCCCTCGAACCGGCCGAGCAACGTAACCTCGACGCGCTCCACTCGCAGATCATCCCTGACTGCCGGCCGAGATGCCGCCGAACCCGCAGCCGCGACGTAGAGCCGGCGCGGGACGCCGTGGCATCCCTCGCTCTTCCGGCCGGGCGGTTCCGGTCGGGATGGCCGCGACCGACGCCGGACTTTCGGCTCGCGAGGAGAAGAACTACTTCGAGGCCTTGAGAAGCGCCGACTGCAGCGACTCCTCGAATGCCTGGCTCGTGTAGGTCGCGCCCGAGATCATCTGGATGTTGGCGCTCTGCGCCTTCAGGAATTCCTGCCGGAGCAACGGGAGCGCCTGCGCCATGATGAACTGCGAACGGCCCGTGTGGTAGGTGTAGTTGCCGCCGAGGTCGGTGTACTTCTTCGTCGTCTTTCCCGCGGTCTTTGTGGTGCGGAGCGTGACGCTGATCGTGACCGAGCCCCACTGGCCTGCGGTCGCCTGCTGACCGGCGAACTTCTTCGTCACGACCTTCGTCGCCGCAGCCTGGGTGGTGGCTGCTCTCGCGACACCGGCTGCGGGAAGGGCGATCGCCGTCGCGCCGAGGGCGGCGGTGAGCTTGTGCCTGCCTGAGTTCGTGTTCCACATGAAGAGCAGTGTCGAGCCGTGAGATGAAAGAACGCTGAGAGTCGGCTGAGGACGCCCTGAGAACGATCGGCGGTTCGCCATGAGCCTCCGCGACCCGATCCGTAGCCTCTCCGCCGTGAGCGAGGCACCGCTTCCCGTCCAGCCGGCCGCGATCCGGAACATCCGGCTCGGGTATCTGATGGCTGCGGGCGCCGCGACCCTCTGGGCCGTCAACGGCACGGTCTCGAAGGTGATCCTCGCATCAGGCGTCTCGTCGAGCCGGCTGACCGAGGTGCGATCGTCAGGCGCGCTCGTCGGGCTCGTGCTCATCCTGCTCGCGATCGAGCCGCGGCGGCTCAGGATCCACCGGCGCGACATCCCGTTCCTCGCCGTGTTCGGCATCGCCGGGCTCGCGTTCGTCCAGTGGTTCTACTTCCTCTCGATCCACCGGCTCGCGATCGGGATCGCGCTGCTCGTCGAGTACCTCGCCCCCCTCCTCGTCGCGCTGACGGCGCGCTACGTCTTCCACGAGCCGGTCCGCCGACGGATCTGGCTCGCCCTGGCCCTTGCGCTCGCGGGGCTCGCGCTGATCGTCGACGTGCGGAAGGGCGGCACGATCTCGACGGTGGGACTCGTGTTCTGCGGCGTTGCCGCGGTCACCTACGCCCTCTATCTCGTGCTCGCCGAGCACGCGGTTGCCGACCTCGGCGCACTCCCGCTCCTCGCCTGGGGGTTCGGGTTCGCGACGCTCTTCTGGTCGATCGCGGCGCCGTGGTGGAGCTTCCCGGGGCATCGGGTAGGCGCGGACGTCTCGCTCCTCGGCCATCTCCACGCCTGGCATCTCCCGCTCTGGGCGCTGATGAGCTGGATGGTCGTGCTCGGGACGATCGTCCCGTTCCTCTTGATCGTGACCGCGCTCCGCCACCTGCCCGCAACGCGGGTCGGGATCATCGCGATGCTCGAGCCGGTCGTCGCGACGATCGTCGCCTGGGCCTGGCTCGGCGAGTCGTTCGACGGCATCCAGCTCGTCGGCGCCGGCGTCGTCCTCATGGCGATCGTGCTCGCACAGACCGCCCGGTGACCGGATCATCACCTCTTGTACTCCACGCCGAAACACGGTTTTATGATTTACAAAGATGGGTCACTCGGCCCATTTCCAACCCCGCCCGCAGCCATTAGCGTGCGACGTGCACTGGGCGATGCGAACCGTCGAAGTCTTCGGACAGAGACGGAGAGCGTTAAATCGAGAGAGCCCGTCGCGCCGACCCCCCGAGCGGCGGGCGCTCTCGAAGCCTCGTCTAAACTTCCTCTGTAGATGGTGAGAAAGGTCCTCCTCGCGGCGCCGCGAGGCTACTGCGCCGGTGTCGAGAGAGCCGTGGACACGGTCGAGAAGGCACTCGACCTGTACGGCTCCCCGGTGTACGTCCGCAAGCAGATCGTCCACAACATGCACGTCGTGCACGACCTCGAGCAGCGCGGCGCGATCTTCGTCGAGGACGAGGTGGAAGTGCCGGAAGGGAAGACCATGGTGCTCTCGGCGCACGGCGTGGCCCCGTCGGTGCACGCGAACGCCAAGGCCCGCGACCTGCGCACGATCGACGCGACCTGTCCGCTCGTGACGAAGGTGCACGTGCAGGCCCGCCGGTACGCCGCCGAGGGTTACACCGTGATCCTGATCGGGCACGCGGGCCACGAGGAGGTCGTCGGGACGATGGGCGAGATCCCCGACTCGATCGTCCTCGTCGAGTCGAAGGAGCACGTCGCCTCGCTCGAGTTTCCGGAGGGCACGAAGCTCGCCTACGTCACCCAGACGACGCTCTCGATCGACGAGACCGGCGAGGTGATCGCGGCGCTCCGCGAGCGCTTCCCGGCGATCCGCGCCCCGCAGCGCGAGGACATCTGTTACGCGACCTCGAACCGCCAGTGGGCCGTCAAGGAGCTGCTCTCCCAGATCGACCTGCTGCTCGTGATCGGCTCGCGGAACTCGTCGAACTCGAACCGCCTCGTCGAGACGGCACGGGCCGGCGGTGTGCCCTCGTACCTGATCGACGACGAGACCGAGATCGACGAGGCCTGGATCGAGGACAGCATGGAGACCGTCGGGATCACCTCCGGGGCCTCGGCGCCGGAGAAGCTCGTCCAGCGCCTGTGCGCCTGGTTTCGCGAGCGTGGGGTCACGGAGATCGAGGAGCACAAGCTGCTCTCCGAGGACATCGAGTTCCGCCTCCCGGTCGAGCTCCGCCGCGAGCTCGCGCTCGCCGACTCGCAGAAGTAGTCAGGCCTTCTCGAGCCGCAGCTCGGGCCCGAGCTCGACCGACACCGCGAGGGTCTCCTCTGCGATCCGGTCGGCGAACGCCAGCAGATCCTCGTCGGTGATCCATAGACGGATACGGTCCGTGATCCCGAGGCCCGACTCCTTGCGGAGCACGTTCACCGAGCGGATCAGGTCGTTGACGCGAGCCTCGAGGCGCAGGTCGTCGTCGAGTGTCGTGTCGAGGCCGACGGTGATCGTGGCGTCCGTCTGCACGACCCAGCCCTCACGGCCGATGCGCTCGACCAACACCTCGTCGGGCTCGAGGACGTGGCCGTCGATCTGGAAGCGACCGCCGTCGAGCTCGGTGAACTCACCCGCGGCGAGCGCGGCCGAGACCGCCCGGAGCTCCTTCCCGAGCTTCGGGCCGAGCACCGGGAGGTTCGGCTTCACCTTCAGCTCGGAGGCCTCGACCTCGCCGAACTCGACCGTCTTCAGCCGGAGCTCGGCGGCGATCTCCGCGGCATGGCCGGCGGCGAGCGGCGCGCCCGCGACGATCATCCGGCGAAGCGGCTGACGGAGCTTCAGGCCGGAGGCGGAGCGCGCCTGGCGGCCGAGCTCGACCACCGCGCGAACCTCGGCGATCTCGGCGAGCAGCGCGGCATCCGGGTCGGCGACCTCGGGCCAGCCCGCGAGGTGCACGGACGGCTCGCCCCCGCGCACGAGGTTCCGCCAGAGGTGATCGGAGAGGAACGGCATCACGGCCGAGATCACCCGCAGCGACTGGACGAGCGCGTACCAGAGCGTGCGGAACGCGTCGGTCTCCTCGCCGTAGAAGCGGCGGCGCGAGCGGCGGATGTACCAGTTCGAGAGATCGTCGACGAACGCATCGAAGGCCCGGATCACGTTGACGGTCAGTGTCGCCTCGTAGGCAGCCTCGGCCTCACGGACGAGCGCGTGGGTGCGCGCGATCATCCACCGGTCGAGCGGCTGCTCGACCGGCGGCCCGCCGTCGAGGTCGGCGAGCGTGGGCTCGAACCCCTCGATGTTCCCGTAGGTGACGAGCACGGAGGTCGAGTTCCAGAAGGTGAGCAGCTTCCGCTTGATCTCGTGCCCGGGGCCGAAGCCGAAGAGGAGGTTCCGGTCGGGCGGCTGCGCGCAGTACTGCCACCGCATCACGTCGGCGCCCATCCGCTCGAACGCGTCCTCGGCGTCGATCATGTTCCCCCAGGAGCCGTGCATCTCGCGGCCGGTCTCGTCGAGCATCTTCTCGTAGCCGAGCACGCGGTTGTACGGCGAGCGGTCGACGAGCACGACCGACATGAAGAACTGCGAGTAGAACCAGAGCCGGATCTGCTCTCGCATCTCGGTCACCCAGTCGGCCGGGAACCACTCCTGCCAGTAGTTGTCGTCCGGGAGGTCGGCCTTCGTCAGGCCTTTCGCGGCTCCGGTCGCATAGCCCTCGTCGACCC
>DASZLW010000037.1:0-2884 GCA_035552175.1 Gaiellaceae bacterium
GTAGACGATCCCCGAGCGGATCGCGTCGACGGTCGACTTCCCGATCAGCGACCGGGGCTCGGCGAGCTCGACCTTGGGCAGCTTCGCGGCGCGCTCGGAGAGGGCCTCGATCGAGATCTCGGCCCCCGGGCTGATGATCCCGCCCAGGTACTCGCCCGCCGCCGACACGGCGTCGTAGGTGATCGCGGTACCGAAGTCGACGACTACGCACGGCCCGCCCAGCCGATCGTAGGCGGCGACCGCGTTGACGAGGCGGTCGGCGCCGACCTCGCGGGGATTGTCGATCCGGATCGGCATCCCGGTCCGGATCGAGGGTCCGACGGCAAGCATCCCGTGCCCCAGGTAACGCGACGCCATCTCCGTCCACTGCTCGACGAGCTGGGGCACGGTCGAGGACAGGATCGACTTGTCGACGTCGCCGAAGCCGAAGCCACGGAGCGCGAGCAGGTTCGAGAGCGCCGCTCCGAGCTCGTCGGAAGTCGACTCCCGGATCGTGGCGAACCGCCAATGCTCGCGCAGCTCGCGGTCATCCCACACCCCGAAGTGGGTCTGCGTGTTCCCGACGTCGACGACCAGCAGCATCCATGCGACTTTAGATCAGCGGTGGTCCAGCCCGCCGGACCGCCTGGCCGTCGCCGAGGGCGGCGAGCGCGTCGGCCAAACGCCCGATCCCCGGCACGTCGAGGTCGGGGTCGAGCTCGAGCAGGGGTACGAGCACGAAGCGCCGCGCCGCGACCTCGGGGTGCGGAAGCGTCAGTCGCTCGCTGCTGAGCTGGGTCTGACCGAGCAGGAGGAGGTCGAGATCGATCGGCCGCGGGCCGTGGCGGATCCCACCGGGGACGCGGCCCAGGGCTCGTTCGACCGTCTTGCAGACGTGAAGCAGGCCGTCCGGGTCAAGGGCAGTCCGAACCCGGACGCAGGCGTTGCAGAACTCGCGCTGCTCGAGCACATCGCCCACGGGCTCGGTCTCGTAGACCGACGATGAGGCGAGCACGTCGACGCCGTGCTCGGGAAGGGAGCGGACCGCGGCCTCGAGGTGGCCTCGGCGATCGCCTTCGTTGGAGCCGAGGCCGAGATAGCCGGTCTGGCCAGGGTCCTCCATCGCCTCGCGCGAGCGCCCGACCGGGGGTCTACGCCTCGCGCCACACCTCGACCGAGACCTCGCCCACGGGCAGCGGTAGCGGCGGCTCGGGCTTGGCCGCCTTGACCCACACCGCGATCGCCTCGAAGCGTTCGAGGAGGCGATCGGCGATAGCCGTGCACAGGCGCTCGAGCGTCTTGTAGGAGCGCTGCTGGGCGACCAGGTTCGCCGCCTCGCACACCTGGCCGTAGTCGATGGTGTCCTCGATCCGGTCGGTGATGGTGGCGTCGCAGTCGCCGACGTCGAGCCTGATGTCGAGCAGCAGGCGCTGGCCCACCTCGCGCTCGGCCGCCGTCACGCCCACGTGCGTGAAGAGCGACAGGCCGCTGATCTCGATCGTCACCTCGGGCTCGGAGCGACCCTCCTCGCCCTCGTCTACATCTTCGTCGAGGTCGTCGTACTCGTCGCGATCATGGTGCTCGGACATCCGGCCCTGACCGTAGCAGCCGCCACCGCGAGGGCGTCGTGGACGGGTGCGACGTCGTGGACCCGGAACACGCGCGCGCCGCGCTCGTAGGCAAGCACGTTGGTCGCGATCGTCCCGGCCAGCCGGTCGTCGGTCACGCGCCCGGTCAGACGCCCGGTCAGGCGCCCGAGGAACGATTTCCGCGACGTCCCGATCACGACCGGCCGCCCGAGGGTCGCGAGCTCGCCGATGCGGTTGATGAGCTCGAGGTTATGGGCCGCCGTCTTGCCGAAGCCGATGCCCGGGTCGACGAGGATCCGCTCCTCGGCCACGCCGGCGGAGACCGCGAAGGCGATGCGCTCCTCCAGGAACGCCTTGATCTCGGACACAACGTCGTCGTAGCGGGGGTCGTCCTGCATCGTGCGCGGGGTGCCGAGCATGTGCATGAGCACGCAGTCGGCCCCACTCGCCGCCACCACCGAGGCCATCTCGGAGTCCGCACGGAAGCCGGTGACGTCGTTGACCATGGTCGCTCCGGCGCCGAGCGCGGCGGCCGCCACGGCCGCCTTCGAGGTGTCGACCGAGATCTGGGCCCCGACGCCGGCGGCGACGAGCCCCTCGATCACCGGTACGACACGCCTGAGCTCCTCGGCCGCCGGCACCGGCTCGGACCGGGGGCGGGTCGACTCGCCGCCCACGTCGAGGATCGCCGCCCCCTCGTCCGCGAGCGCGCGCCCGTGGGCGATCGCCGCCGCCGGATCGAGGTAGAGGCCGCCGTCCGAGAACGAATCGGGCGTCACGTTGATGACGCCCATGACGCGGAAGTCCGCGTCCGCCCCGGGCTCAGCTTCCGGCGTCATCCGGCCACTGCCCCGTCCGCTCGAAGAAACGGCGCGCCTCCTCCTCTTCCTCGCGCTCACGATTGCTCTCGACGCTCATCCGGAACAGCCAGTTGATGAGCCACACGGTCAGCGCCACGATGAGCAGGCTCACCCCGACGGCCGCGATGTTCGAGCGCCCGTGCCCCCAGACCGTGAACACCGCGCCCACGGCGGCGATGGCCAGAGGCAGCCAGAGGCGCGTCGCGGTGAGGAGGGTGCGGACGAGCCGCGAGTGGGGGTCAGGCGAGCTCAGGCTTTTGCGGCGGCTCGAGGCTTCGAGCCTCCGCCGTCCCACCGGCCAGCCCGGGCCTCGGCAGCGGACGCGGTGCTTCGCGCCCGACGCGATCGGCGGTGGTGGGCGGGACGGGAAGCTGAGGTGGCGGAGGAGCTTCGGCGCCGAACACTTCGAGCTCGGTCTGGCCGTCGAGGAGGGCCTCGAATTCACCCTTCTCGATC
>DASZLW010000038.1:0-4948 GCA_035552175.1 Gaiellaceae bacterium
CGCGCCGCAGAGCTGGGCCTCGGGCGGGCCGGCGGCGTAGAAGACGCTGAGGCCCTCGTATCCGGCGAGCCCTTCGACCGGAAGCCGCCGGTACTGGGCCCCCGTCGCGAGGAGCACGGCCCGCGCCGCGACCTCGCGGTCGTCCTCGAGGCGCACGACGTGGCGGTCGATTCCCGGCTCGAGCGAGAGCGCCCGGTAGGGCGTCGCGGTGCGTGCGCCGAACTTGCGAGCCTGGACGACCGCCCGGCTCGTCAGCTCCGAGCCGCCGATCCCGGCCGGGAAGCCGAGGTAGTTCTCGATCCGCCGGGACGTCCCGGCCTGACCGCCGAGCGCGGTGCTCTCGACGACGAGCGTGTCGAGCCCCTCGGACGCCCCGTACACCGCCGCGCCGAGCCCGGCAGGCCCGGCGCCGATCACGACGAGATCGACTTCTTCCCGCCCGGCGAGCTCGAGCCCGATCCCGAGCGCGCGCGAGACCTGGCCGGTCGTCGGCGCGAGCAGCTCCTGCCCGCCCGGAAGGCGCACGAGCGGAAGACTCTCGGGCGGGAGGCCTGCGATCGCCGCTGCCGCGTCGGGGTCGACGGCGGGGTCGCGCCGGGTGTAGACGAGCCGGTTGTTCCGCGCGTACTCGACGATGCGCGCCGTCGCCTCCGACGAGTGCGGCCCGATCACCTCGAGCCCGATCCCCTGACGCCGCTGGAGCGCCTCCCGGCGAGCGACGAAGCTGCCGAGCAGCAGGTCGCTGAGCGGTCCATCCTCGAAGAGGAGCGGCCGCAGGGCGTCGCGCTCGACCGCGATGTAGCGCATGGTCTCGGTCACGACCGCCGTGAGGAACACGGTCTGCCCCGAGAGCAGGTTCATCTCGCCGAGGAAGCCGGACTTGCCGTGACGGACGATCTCGTTGCCCGCGGCATCGAGCACGGCCGCCTCGCCCTCGAGGATCGCCATCAACGGGTAACGGAGGTCGCCCACCCGGAAGAGCACGTCGCCGACGGCGGCGGTCCGTTCCTCGCCGAGCTCGGCAAGTCGTGCCAGCTGCCCCGCGGAAAGCATCGCGCCGCTCGGCGTCGTCATGGGCTGAGAGTACTTGCGCCCGGTCTCGTGGGCTACGTCCGGCGGCGCAGACGATCCGCCATTGCGCGCATCACGATCTCGGCGAAGTAGGGCGTCTCCTGGACGAGGAACCAGAAGCGCCGCTTGTCGAACGCGACGAGCTCGCAGTCGGTCTCGGCGACGGCGCTCGCGGACCTCGGCTCGAGGTCGATCAGGGCCATCTCTCCGAACAGGCCGCCTACCGCGACCGTCTCGAGCGTCTCCCCGCGCGAGGTCAAGGCCACGGAGCCGCTCTTGACCACGTAGAGGCGGTCACCCTCGTCGCCCTCCGAGAAGATCGTCGTCCCGGCCGCGAACGGCTCCGGGTCGCCGGAACGCACGAGGAGTGCGATGTACCGATCGTGGGCCGTGTTCGTCATGGTCGGGAGGGCGGTGAGGCGAACGGATCGAGCGGCCCCACGTTAGGCAGCGGGCGTGCCGATCGTGCGTCATTCTGGTGAAGATCGCGCGACGACGTGGTTTCAGGCGGTCGGCGGCTGCAAGTATCGTTTCCCGCGCCGCCACGGGAAGTCACGCAAGTCACGCGAAAAAAGAGGAGGTCATACGAGCGCCGGCGTGTACCCGAACGAGCTGACGTCGATCGGCCGGGATCGTCCTTCCGCGTACATCCCCGGTGACCGCCGGAGGGCACTCGCAACGGGGAGCCCGCTTCCTACCCGCGTCGTCGGGGCGGGGCTCTTCGCCGATATCTCCGGGTTCACGCCCCTTTCCGAGGCGCTCGCACTCGAGCTCGGCTCGCAGCGCGCGTCGGAGGCTCTCACCGGCCACCTGAACCGCGTCTTCCACGCGGTGATCGCCGAGCTCGACCGCTTCGGTGGCGAGGTCATCTACTTCAGCGGCGATGCGATCACATGCTGGCTCGACGGCGACGACGGCCTGCGTGCGGCGGCAGCCGGGGTTGCGATGCAGGCTGCGATGGAGCGGGAGTCGGAGATCACGACGCCGGGCGGGCGGGTGCTCCGGCTTGCGCTCAAGGTCGCGATCGCGACGGGCCCGGCGCGGCGGTTCGTCGTCGGCAACCCCGAGGTGCAGCTCATGGACGTCCTCGCGGGCGGCATCGTCGACCGGCTCGCCGAGGCGGAGCACTACGCCGAGCCGGGGGAGGTCGTCGTCGAGTCGTCGGCGTTCGGCAGCCTCGCCGGCCGCGCCGAGCTCTCCGAGCCGCGTGGCGGGCCCGACGGGGTGGAGGTGGCCGTGCTCGAGCGGCTGCTCGAGGACGTCGCGGAGGCGGCGGCCCCGGCGCAGGCGGAGGTCTCCGAGGAGCTCGCCCGGCCGTGGCTCCTCGCCGCCGTCTACGAACGGCTCGCGACGGGGAGCGGGGAGTTTCTCGCCGAGCTCCGCCCTGCCTACCCGATGTTCGTCAACTTCGGTGGGATCGACTACGACGGCGACGAGGCCGCGAGCGAGAAGCTCGACGAGTTCGTCCGCGAGGCGCAGCGCGTGCTCAGCGCGGACGGCGGGAACCTGCTGCAGCTCACGCTCGGCGACAAGGGCGCGTATCTCTACGGCGTCTTCGGTACCCCGTTTGCCCACGAGGACGACGCCGCGCGGGCCTGCGCCGCGGCGCTCGAGCTACAGGCGCTCGAGGCCACGACGTCCGTGCGCGACATCCGGATCGGGATCACGCACGGGCGGCTGCGGAGCGGGACATACGGGCATGCGCGGCGGCGGACGTTCGTCTGCCTCGGCGATGCCGTCAACCTCTCGGCCAGGCTGATGTCGAAGGCGCCGGCCGGACGGATATTCGTGTCGGAGCTCGTGCGCCACCGAGCGGGCGACGGCTTCACCTGGGAGGAGCTCGCTCCGCTCGAGCTCAAGGGCAAGTCGGCGCCGGTGGCCGCGTTCTCCCTGACCGGCTCGTCGGGGCGCCGCTTCCGGCGCGTGCTGCGATACGCACTGCCGATGGTCGGGCGCTCCGCGGAGCTCGCCGTGCTCGAGGAGGGGCTCGAGGGGGCTCTCGCCGGGCGCGGCGGGATCGTCGGGCTCTCTGCGGAGGCTGGAATGGGCAAGTCGCGCCTCATCGCCGAGTTCGTGCGCGAGGCGCGCCGGCGGGGGGTTCTCGTCGGCTTCGGCGAGTGCCAGTCCTTCGGAACGAGCACCGGCTACTTCGTCTGGCGCGAGATCTGGCGCACGCTTCTCGGCATCCCGGACGACGGCTCGCTCGCGGAGCAGCGGGTCGCCCTCGAGTCGACGCTCGGCTCGCTCGCGCCCGAGCTCGTGCCGCGTGCCCCGCTCCTCGACGCCGTGCTCGGGCTCCCGATCCAGGACAACGAGCTGACGCGATCGCTCGACGCGAAGCTCCGTAAGTCGCTGCTCGAGAACGCGCTCGCCGACTGCCTCCGCGCCAAGGCGGCCACGGAGCCGCTCGTCATCGTGCTCGAGGACTGCCACTGGCTCGACGCGCTCTCGCGCGACCTCCTCGAGACGATCGCCCGCGCCGTCCCGGTCGAGCCGGTGCTGCTCGTCGTCGCCTACCGGCCGGAGGCGGCGCTTCCGCAGGGGCTTGCGCTCGGGAGCCTCCCCGAGCTGCGCGAGCTGCCGCTGACGGCGCTCGACGACGAAACGATGTCCGTGGTCGCCGGCGCGAAGGTCGTCCAGTTGCTCGGCGAGGATGCCGACCTCGGGCAGGCCTTCCTCGACATGGTCGTCGGCCGGGCGCAGGGCAACCCGTTCTACGCCGAGGAGCTCCTGAACTACGTCCACGCACAGGAGATCGATCCCGCGGACGACCGCGCGCTCCGCTCGCTCGAGCTGCCGGACAGCCTCCACAGCCTGCTCCTGAGCCGGATCGACACGCTCACCGAGTCTCCGAGGCAGACGTTGAAGGTCGCGAGCGTGGTCGGCCGGGTGTTCCGCGCGCCGATGCTCCTCGGCATGCACTCGGACCTCGGCGGCCCGGACGACGTGCGGACCCATCTCGGAACGCTCCAGGCGCTCGATCTCGTCAATCCCGATCGCGAGGAGGACGAGTCCTACCTCTTCCGGCACGCCGTCACGCAGGAGGTCACCTACGAGAGCCTCCCGTTCGCGCTCCGCGCCGCGCTCCACACGCAGGCCGGACGCTTCATCGAGACCGAGCGCCCGGCCGCGATCGACCGGAACCTCGACCTGCTCGCCCACCACTACGGACTGAGTGACGACGAGGAGCGCAAGCGGCTCTACCTCCGCCGGGCCGGCGAGGCGGCACAGGCGTCCTACGCGAACAGCGCCGCGATCGACTACTTCGAGCGTCTCGCACCGCTCGTGCCCGACGCCGAGCGGATCGACGTGCTCCTGAGCCTCGGCAAGGTGCTCGAGCTCATCGGCGACTGGGGACGAGCACGCGCGGTCGACGAGGACGCACTCGTTCTGGCGGCCACCGCGGGAAACGAGCGGGACGAGGGCTGGTGCGAGGTCGCACTCGCCGAGGTTGCACGCAAGCAGGGCGTGTTCGACGAGGTCGGGAAACGGCTCGATCGGGCAAGGGAGCTCTTCGAGCGGGCCGGCGAGGCGCAAGGCGTGGCCCAGGCGCTTCACGTGGCGGGGACGGTGGCCGCCCAGCACGGCGACACCGCCGAGGCGCGGAAGCTCTACGAGGCGAGCCTCGCGATCCGGGAGGAGCTCGACGACCGCAAGAGCATGGCCGCGCTCCTCAGCAACCTCGGGATCATGGCCGAGTGGGACGGCGAGTGCGAACGCGGGCTCGAGCTCCACGAACGAGCGCTGGCTCTCCGCCGCGAGCTCGGCGATCGCTGGGCGATCGCCGTCTCGATGACGAACATCGGGATGAACGCGATGCACCAGAAGCACCCGGCGGACGCCGTGGCCCCGTTCCGGGAGGCGATGAGGCTGAACC
>DASZLW010000039.1:0-7502 GCA_035552175.1 Gaiellaceae bacterium
CCCGGCCTGCCTGCCCACCCGCTCGAGGCGTCGATGTTCCAGGAGGCCGCGAACATCGGGGCCGCGCTCGCGGTCTCCGAGGACGCCGGGCTCTCGACCGCAGGTGCAACTGCCCTCGAGTCGCACCATCTCTACAGCGAGCTCGGCAACTTCAAGTACGGGTTCGCGAGCCCGGTTTCCTACCCCGGCTCGACCGACCCGTTCCCGCACAGGCTGGCGGGGCTCGCGGCGATGATCGCGGCAGGTCTGCCGCTCAACGTCGTCACGATCACCTCGCCCGGCCATTTCGACACCCACGCCACGCAGACCTCGACGCTGAACAGCGGCATGCAGCTGACCTCGGACTCCCTCCTCTCCTTCCAGCGCGATCTCGAGTCGCGAGGGGTCGCAGATCGCGTGATGATCTACGTCTGGTCGGAGTTCGGGCGCCGGGCCCAGGAGAACGCCTCGGCCGGAACGGACCACGGCTCGGGCGGGATCGGGTTCCTGATCGGCACCCGGGTGAACGGCCAGATGGTCGGCGCCTTCCCGGGGATCACGGGTGGCCTGAACAACCTCGGGAACCTCCAGCCGACCGCCGACTACCGGGCGGTCTACTCGTCGATCCTCGAGCAATGGCTCGGAGCCGACGCGAACGCGATCCTGCCGGGCGTCTCGGGTTACCAGCGTCCGGCACTGCTCAAGTGAGGTCTGCCGCGGCGGCGGTCGCGGCGGCGGCTCTGCTCCTCGCCGCGCCGGCGGCGGCGCCGGCAACGACGCGCCCGAAGACGTTCCCGACGCGGATCCAGGTGACGGCGAAGGAGTTCTACTACACGCTGTCGGCGCGCTCGGTGAAGGCCGGGCCGGCGATCATCCAGTTCGTGAACTACGGCGAGGATCCGCACGACATGCGGGTGGAGCGCGTGGGTGGAACGCACGTCTACGGGACGGCCGAGCTGCAGCCGGGGGCCTACGTCAACCTGAGCGTCAAGCTCCTGCCCGGCAAGTACCAGCTCTGGTGCAGCATCGCGAACCATCGAGAGCTCGGCATGGAAGCGGTGCTGATCGTGAAGCCGAAGGGCTCATGAAAGGGAGCGGGGGCACCGGCTCTCGCCGGCACCCCCGGTGCGCAGGCCTTGGGGCTCTCTCCCCGCTACATCAGGAAAGGGTGAACTGCGGCGGTCGCCTGGGCGGCCGTCAGGACCTTGGGGAGGTCCGGAGCCGGGACGATCGAGTTCGCGCCGATGTTCGTCAGCACGCTCAGATGGCGCGACTCGCAGGCGCCGATCTCGGCGGCGACGCCCTTGAGGGCGTTGCTCTGGAATGCCGTGACGGCACCCATGTACGCACCGACGAATGCCGTCTCGAGAGCCTCGCCGAGCATGCCGATGCTCTTGCGGGAGCCGAAGGAGCCGGCCGGGTAGGTGAACTTGAGGCCGGCGGGAGTCGCCGACTTGAGGACGCCCTTGAGCGCGGCGTAGTGCGCCTTCTCGTTTCCGAGTGCACCGGCGAGGTACGAGAGCTCGTCGCCCTTGAGCTTGCCGGACTTGATCGCGTTCCCGTAGAAGTCGATCGCGAGGAGCTCGGCCGTCGCGGCCAGCTTGGCGATGTCGGCATCGGAGCTCATCGCTCCGAGAGCCGTGCCCTCGGCGAGGCCGAGAACGAGGCCGCCGCCGGCGACGAGGGCCATTCCGCCCTTGGCGCCACGGGCGAGGAACTGTGCGCGGGTGGTGCCGCTCATTGCAATCCTCCTGTGTTCGGGGATGCCCACGGTCGTTGCGGGCTGAACGGCATTCGCCACCGCCTCCCCGCCGGTTCGGTCCGCTTTCGAGTCGCCGCCGGCCGGTGGGTGGCGGGGACCTCCTGGCGGCGAACCAAAAGAACGTTAAGGGCGAATCCTGAGCGAGATGAGTGCGGGCCTGAGCTTGCTAGGGTCAACGCGGGGCTCCCGACGGAGCCGAACAATGCCGCGCCGTGACCTGGCACACCTGTCTGACGAAGCCGTCGTCGCGCTCACTGCGCGGTCGGACGAGGTCGCGCTCGCCGAGCTCTACGACCGCTTCGGCCGCGCCGCCTATGCGCTCGCGCTGCGAGTGATCCGGGACGAGGCGCTGGCCGAGGACGCCGTGCAGGAGGCCTTCCTCGCGGTGTGGCGCGGAGCGTCGCGGTTCATCCCCGAGCGGGCGAAGGCGAGCACCTGGATCATGACGCTCGTCCACCGCCGCGCCGTCGACGTCGTCCGGCGTGAGGAGCGCCGCCGCGCCGACTCGCTCCCGGAGGTCGAGACCGGGACCGGCGGCCCTTCCGCCGCCGACAGCGCCTGGCTGCACCTCGAGCGCGAGCGCGTGCAGGAGGCGCTGGCCAAACTCCCCGACCAGCAGCGCGAGTCGATCGAGCTCGCGTACTACGGAGGCTTCACGCAGTCCGAGCTCGCCGAACGCCTCGGCGAGCCGCTCGGGACGATCAAGAGTCGCATGTTCGCCGGCCTGGCACGGTTGCGAGAGCTACTGGAATCGCCGACGGAAGGAGAGGCATGGACGCCGAGACACTCCACGAGCTGAGCGCCGCCTATGCTCTCGACGCGCTGGACGACGCCGAGCGCGAGAGCTTCGAGCAGCACCTCGCGGGGTGCGAGCGCTGCCGCGCAGACGTCGCCGATTTCTCGTCGGTCTCCGGTTCGCTCGCGTTCGCCGTCGAGCCGGCCGTACCGCCGCCCGCGCTCAAGGAACGGATCCTCGTTGCGGCGAGGGCGGAGCGTCCGAACGTCGTGCCGCTTCGGCCCCGCTGGGCCTACCCCGTCGCCGCGGTGGCGGCCGTCGCCGCCTGCGCCGTCGTCGGCCTCGGGCTCTGGAACATCTCGCTCCACGATCGGCTCGGAGGCGAGGGCGGCCAGGCGATCCAGCGCGTGGCCGTCAGCGGCGCCTCGAACTCGTTCGTCGTCTACTCCGGACATTCCGCAGGGCTCGTCCTCTCGGGCGTCGACTCGGCACCGAGCGGGAAGACGTACGAGGCATGGGTGATCCACGGCAAGACGACCTCGCCCGCCGGGCTCTTCGCGGGCGGCCGCCGGACGACCTACGTGCCTCTGACGCGCCGGGTCGCGAAGGGCTCGATCGTCGCGGTGACGCTGGAGCCCGCCGGCGGCTCGGCGCAGCCGACGACGAAGCCGTTCGTCGTCTCGTCTCCCGTCTGACCTCGCCGCTTCCGGGACAGGCCCACTACGGTGATGCCGTTCGCCCTGTGGCCGCCGCGACCGCCCGTGAGGCAACGGACTCCGCCTGGGAGCGATTCTTAGCTGGCGTTACGCGGCTTCTTAGGGTTCACAGGGAAAGATCAGGGTAGAAGATCTCCATGACTCGTTACAGGATCTCCACAACGGTTCTTGCGGTGTGCATCGCCGTGGCGGTCGGCGCCGGGTTCGCTTCGAGCAAGACGACCTCCTCCGACTCCACCGCGACGCTCGCGCCGGCGATGAACCTCCAGAACGCCTTCGTCAGCGTTTACAAGCACGTCTCACCGTCCGTCGTCCAGATCGAGACGACCGAGGGCCTCGGCTCCGGGATCGTCCTCGACTCGAAGGGCGACATCGTCACGAACGACCACGTGGTCGGCACGGCCACGACGTTCAAGGTCACGACCTCGTCGGGTACGCGGCTGACGGGAAAGCTCGTCGGCACGTTCAAGCTCGATGACCTCGCCGTCATCAAGGTGAGCGGCGCGGGACTCAACCCCGCCACGTTCGCGAACTCCGACAACCTGCACATCGGGGACATCGCGATGGCGATCGGCAATCCGCTCGGGCTGCAGTCGAGCTTCACCGAGGGGATCGTGAGCCAGCTCAACAAGTCGGAGTCCGAGGGCAACGGCGTCGTGCTGCCGAACGCGATCCAGACCAGCGCGGCGATCAATCCCGGTAACTCCGGTGGCGCGCTCGTCAACCTCGACGGCTCCGTGATCGGCATCCCCACTCTCGCCGCGGCCGACCCCCAGCTCGGCGGCGCCGCGGTCGGGATCGGCTTCGCGATCCCGAGCAACGTGGTCAAGAGCATCGCAACGCAGCTCGTCGAGAAGGGCAAGGTCACGAACTCCGACCGCGCCTACCTCGGGGTCGAGGTAGCGGACACGAGCTCCGCGAACGGCGTCTACGTCTCGAAGATCCTGGCAGGGACGGGGGCTTCGAGCTCCGGCCTCAAGGTCGGCGACCGCATCACCTCGGTGAACGGATCTCCGACCCCGACCTCGACCGAGCTTCGCACCGTGCTCGCAGGGCTCAAGCCGGGACAGACCGTGAAGCTCGCAGTCACCCACCAGGGCGGCTCGACGGGCACCATCGAGCTCAAGCTCGGCCAGTATCCGGCGGGCTCTTCGTAGCCGGCCGACGGGAGCGCGGGGCACCAGCCTCGCGCTCCCCCGCGGCTACTCGGATCTCCTCCGCAGCCCGAGCCTGATCGACCCCGATCGTCCGTAGAAGGTCGACCGCGATCGACCTGATCTGCCCTACCAGCACATCGATCGCGAAACCGCGCTCTTCGTGCAGGGCCTCCGATGCTTCTGCCGCGGCGGCGACGAGGGCGCGGCGCAGCTCGTCGTTCTCACCTCCCTCGTCAAGCTCGTGGTCGAGTCGCCTGCACGCTTTGGCGAGCCCGCGGATGGCGTCGGGGAGGCGCCCGGAGATCCGCGGCTCCAGCTCGACGGCACGCACGGCGGCCCGGGCCAGGACGCGCGTGTTCCGCACGGCGAACTCGAGATGGACGGCGGCGTCCTCGTATCGGGCGATGTGCGCGCGCTCGCTCCAGTAGCTCGGTGCGATCCGCGTCGTCTCCCCGGCGAGGACGAGCGCCTCGCGCAGCCGGCTCACGAGCTCGTCGCCGCTGCGTGCGCGCTCGAGCGCGCGTCGCGTCGCCTCGAGGTCAGATGCCTCGAGCGCGGAGGCGACCTCGTCGAGCGTGGCCGCGAGCGCCGCGACGACCGGCGCCGTGGCGCGCCGGGAGAGCGCCGCCGGGTCGCGCGGCACGACGACGAGCATCGCCATCCCGACGATCCCGCCGACGAGCGCGTCGACGAATCGGGTCGGGACGATCCCGCCTCCCGCGGTGCGCACCGTCGAGACGAGGACGGCCGACGAGGCGGCCTGGGAGGCGATGAGCGGGCCGCCCCCGAGGAGGACCGCCGCGGCCATCGCCAGGAGGACGACGAGGCCGACCTGCGGCGCGCCCGTTCCGATGCCGCGGATCAGGAGCTCGCCGACGGCGATCCCCACCGCGACTCCGAGCACCATCTCGATCGTCCGCCGGGTCCGGCCACCCGGCGAGATCCCGAGCGTGATCACCGCTGCGACGGGGGCGAAGAATCCGTTCTTGTGGCCGAGGACGTCATGGGCGAGGAGCCAGGCGATTCCTGCGGCCAGCGAGGTCTGAAGCAGGGTCACCCCGTTCGCCCGGAGCGCCCGGGCCCGCCCCCGGAGCCGTCCGACCGCACCCTGCACTGCTCCGGGCACGGGCCTCAGCTCCAGCCTGTCCTTCGAGGGGGTGTCTCGCCGGGCCACTGTCCAAAGCGGTCCCCCACCCAAGGGCGGGGACGTCCCCCTCCGCCCTCACCTTCAATTCTACGCGCGAACATGTGACGTGTCTGTGGCAGTTTCGTCACAGAGCCGTCACGGCAGTGCGGCGGGCGTGAGCCCCAAGCCCGGGCTATGGGCCCTGGCCGGGATCGTCCGCGGAGATCGGGATGGTCGTCTCGGGGCCCTTGCCCCGGAAGGCCGAGCGGAAGGCGGCGAACGCGTCCTGGTTGAACGAGCTGCAGATCGCGATGTGCCCGAGGCCGTAGTTGCCGTTCACGTAGTACTCGTCGTTGCCCGTGCGCGTCCAGGCGGTGAGTGCGATCTTGTTCCCGAGGGCGGCGTACGGCGTGCCGAAGACCGCCTGCGGCTGCTGGTTGTAGAAGGCCTGGAGCTTGGCGACCGTCGCCTGCGGCACCTTGGGCCCCCACCAGATGATCACGCCGCCGTGCTCCTCGTTGTGAACGACCTCACGCGGATTCACGGGGGAGGTGTAGAAGCCCCACACCGCCCACTCGGGATAGTGCGCACCGCCCGACGGGGGCGACGTGCTCCAGAGGCCCTTCGTCGGCGTCGTGAGCTTCGGCACGTCGAGGTGGTACCCGCCGCGGTTGCCGGTCTTGTCGAACTTCGGAGGCTTCGGCGGGACGTCCCGGTAGGTGCAGCCGGCGGCGAGCATCGCGCTCTTGGCGGTGGCTGAACCACCCGAGCTTCCACCGCCCCCGCCCATCGTGAGGATGATGATCACCGCCCCGATGACAACGACGGCGCTGACGGGCCACACCCAGACAGGCACCTCCGACAGGGGGTTACCGGACGACTTCGTGTCACGGCGCTGAGGCGCCTGTACGTTGCGCGGGGGCATGGGTGTCCGCGCCTTCTTCTTCGCCACGGCGACAGCATACGGGGTGGAAGAACGGATCCTCCGGTTCTACGAGCTCCGACCGTGCGGGACGGTGCACCGAGCGGTGCGCGGAAACCAGGGGACGAACGCGCTCGTCTCGATCTGGTAGCGGCGGAAGTCGTCCCCGCGCGAACGGAGCGCCCGCGCCTCGATCGGAGGGATCCCCGTCACGAAGAGGATCAGCACGAGGATGAGCCCGAACGCGAGGAAACCGAGGTACCCGTACGGAGCAGCGACGGCGATCAGCCCGTACGAGAGCCAGGTGAGCGTCTGGAAGAAGTAGTTCGGGTGGCGCGAGTAGCGACACAGGCCGACGCGCATCGTCTTCCGCTCGTTCGCCGGGTTCGCCCTGAACGTGGCGAGCTTACGGTCCGCCGTCATCCCGAGGGCGACGGAGGCGATCCAGAGCGCAAGGCCGGCCCACTCGACCGGCTCGAGCCCGCGGTGGCCGTTGAACGCAGCGAGGACGAACGGTACGCCGAGCAAGGGGCGAGTGCCGCCTGCGCCTGGTAGAAGATCGCGAAGCTGAGCTGCTCGCGACCTCTCGCCGCCCAGCGCTCGCGGAGATCCCGGTAGCGGCCGTCCTCGCCGTGCCGGAAGCGGCGGAGGACGGCGACGGCGACGCGCCCGTTCTCCGCAGCGCCGAGAATGCCGACGAGGATCCGGTGCGAGCTGTCCCCCGGCCCCGCGATCGCCGCGAAGACCGCGGTCGCCGCAAGCGAGAAGCCCCAGCCGGCGTCGACAGCCGTGGCATCTCTCGTTCGCCGCTGAGCCAGGTAGAGGATGGCCTGCAGGACGACAGCGCCCGCCCAGACGAACAGGAGCATCTCGTAGCGGTGGTGGATCATCGCGCGTCTTCGACGGCCCGCTCGATCCGCGCGGTGAGCTCCTTCGCGGCAGCGATCGTGTGCGCGCCCTTCTCCACCGCGATCGGCTCGCAGACGATCACCCGGACCCGAGGCCGGCCGAGCCGGATCGGGTGGGTCCGGAGGACGCTCTCGCTGTCGACGATGGCGACGGGGATGATCGGCGTGCCCGTGGCGATCGCGAGGCGGGCTGCGC
>DASZLW010000040.1:0-3586 GCA_035552175.1 Gaiellaceae bacterium
GTCGCCTTCCCGATGGCCTCGAACGCCGTCGGCACGATCACGCCGGTCGACGAGATCGTGACGATCGCGCACGACGCCGGCGCCCTTGCCTGGGTCGACGCGGTGCACTACGCGCCGCACGGGGACATCGAGATCCCGGACGTCGGCTGCGACGTCCTCCTCTGCTCGCCGTACAAGTTCTACGGGCCGCACATGGGGCTCGCGTGGGCGCGCCGCGACCTGCTCGAGGGCTGGCGGCCCTACAAGGTGCGGCCCCAGAGCGAGGCGCCCGGGCAGCGGCACGAGACGGGAACGCTCGCACACGAGCTCCTCTGCGGCTTCGTCGCCACGGTCGAGTACCTCCACGGCGTCGGCTGGAAGTTCATCGGCGAGCACGAGCGCAAGCTCGGGCAGCAGTTCCTCGACGGGCTTCCGGAGGACTGGAAGCTGCACGGACCGCCGACGATGGACGGCCGCGTCTCGACGTTCGCGATCTCGCCGCCCGGCGGCGAGAGGCCCGAGGACGCCGCGATGCGGCTCGGGATCGCCGGGTTCGCCGTGTGGCACGGGAACAACTACGCCGTCGAGGTCTTCAAGCACCTCGGCCTGCCCGAGGGGGCGATCCGCGTCGGGATCGTGCACACGAACACCGAGGATCAGGTCGAGCGCCTCCTCGCGGCACTGCCCCGCCAGTAGGCGTGGCCGGCAAGGACGACCCGGAGAAGAATTACGCCCGGACGCCGCTCGCGAAGAAGCTCGGCGCGAAGCCGGGAGCCGAGGTCGTCGTCTTCTTCACGACGAGCCGCTCCGAGCTCGAGGCGCGGCTCCCGGCGCTGAAGGCGCTTCTCGCTCCGGCCGACGGGCTCTGGCTCGCGTGGCCGAAGAAGGCCTCGAAGCTCGAGACCGACCTCGACTTCGAGGCCGTGCAGGGCGCCGGGCTCGCGGCCGGGCTCGTCGACAACAAGAGCTGCGCGATCGATGCCGACTGGCAGGCACTCCGGTTCGTCTACCGGCTGGCCGACCGCTAGGAGGTGCCGCGTGCCGCCCAGGCGCGGGCGTTCAGCGTGAACGGCTCGGGCGGGAGCTCCTCGCGGCACAGATCCTTCAGCCGTTCGAGCTGAGCCTCGTCGAGCTTCGACAGGTACTCGCCGGTCGAGCCGACACCGAGCATGAACGGCTCCCACCAGTCCTCGAAGGTCGGGTGGACGACGCTCGCGATCAAGGGCGTCTCCTCGACCTCCTTGATCCCGGCGGCGCGGAAGAGCTCGCCGAGATGGCCCCTGCGCGCGCCCGGCATCCGCGTCTCCGCCGGGGCGTCCGGGTCGAGCCGCTGCGAGGCGGTGAAGAAGACACTGAGTGCGCCCTCGCCGCCAGGCACGTGATCCCAGGTGCACGCGGCGATCGTGCCGCCGGGTCGCGTGACCCGGGACATCTCGCGGAGGCCGGCTACAGGGTTCCGCATGAAGTGCACGACGAGCTGGGCGAGCGACGCGTCGAACTCGCTGTCGCCGAACGGCAGATCCTCGGCGACCGCGCGCTGGACGGCGACGCCGGGCTGCCGCTCCTTCACGACCCCGACGAAGCTCTCCGACGGGTCGACGGCGGCGACGGAGGCGGCGCCGACGCGGCGAACGAGCTCGTCGGTGAGGGCGCCCGGCCCGCAACCGACGTCGAGGACGCGCTGCGGCACCGCGACTCCCGCGAGATCGACGAGCTGGGGTGAGAGCTTCGTCGAGTATCGCCCCATGAAGCGGTCGTACGCATCGCCCGTGATCTCGAAGCTCACACGGGCAATCTACGCGGGGGATCGAGGCAGCCTCCGCCGAGCCGTTGCGCGTTCAGCTATACGTTGCCCGCGCGCGCGCCCACCGCTCGTCGTCGCGGTGGATCGGGTCGGGGTCGATTCCGCGTGCCTCCGCGATTGCAAGCGTCAGGAGCTGGAAACGGACGATGTCGACGACCGGGTGGCGCGTCGGGACGAGAGCCGTCTCGCAGCCGAGCTCGCGTAGCGCCGAGACCGCGTCCGCCGCCCGCTGCGCCGCACGACCTTCGCCTTCGAGGACGTAGGCGCGGACGCTCTCGTCGACCGCGGCCAGGAAGCCGTGGAGGAGCTGCTCGGTCTGGTGGGCGGCGGCGGCGGCCCAGGCTCCCTCGTGGAGCTTCAGCACCGCCTCCTGCGCCGTCGGCCAGGCGCGGCCCGCGCCTGCGACCAGGATCTTCGAGGCGGCCGGAACCGGCTCGGAGGACGAGAGAGCCTCCGCCACAGCGTCCGGGAGCCACGCGATGTCGTCGCCGTTCAACGCCGCGATCGCAGCGACGGCACACGTGTAGCTCGCCGTGTGGCACCACGAGCTCTCGACCTCCGGTGTGCAGACGATCACCTCGTCGGCGAGCTCCGCGAGGGGCGAGCTCGACGTGCCGGTGACGAGCCATTTCGGGCCGGGGAAGGCCCGGGCGGCCTCGAGCGTCAACGGTGTCTCGCCCTCGTGGGAGATGCACACCATCAGGTCGACGTGCGGCGGCGCGAGCACGGCCTCGAGCGCCTGCATCGCGAACCCGCCCGTCTGCGCCGCGTGGAACGAGGTGCCGCAGCCGACGAAGGCGACCCGGGCTCCGTCGGGCAGTCTCAGGTCGCGCGGAACCGCGCGCAGCCACTCCGGCTGTGCGAGGACGGCACGACGTGTCTCGCCTGGCATCGAGCCTTCTATACCATCCGGCCCGTGCCGGTCTTCGAACGCCATACGCTCTCGAACGGTCTGCGAGTGCTCACGGCGCCGCTGCCCCACGCGCAGTCGGTCGCCTGCTTCGTGATGCTCGCCGCGGGCTCGCGCTACGAATCCGCCGAGAATCGCGGCATCGCGCACTTCGCCGAGCACATGTTCTTCAAGGGCACCGAGCGGCGGCCGACCTCGCGCGATCTGACGACGCTGATCGACGGGATCGGCGGCGAGTTCAACGCGTTCACCTCCAAGGAGTACACGGGCTACTACGTCCGCTGCGCCGGGGCCGAGCGCGACATGGCATTCGACGTCCTGCTCGACATGCTCCGCCACTCGAAGTTCGACCCGGACGAGATCGAGCGCGAAAAAGGCGTGATCCTGGAGGAGATGAACATGTACCAGGACACCCCGCGCGATCAGATCGGAAACGTCTACGAGACCCTGATCTTCGGCGACAACCAGCTCGGCTGGGAGGTGCTCGGCACCAAGGAGACGATCCGCGGCGCGTCGCGGAAGACCTTCACCGACTACATCGACGAGTGGTACACGCCCGACCGCATGGTCATCGGCGTGAGTGGGAAGATCGGCAAGAACCTGCTGCCGATGCTCGAGAAGCTCGTCGGCGACATGGCGTCCGGCAAGCCGCGGAAGCCGCGCAAGCCGAAGCTCGCGCGCACGCCCGGCCCGCACGTCGCCGTGCACTACAAGAGCGCCGACCAGGCCCACCTGATCCTCGGCGTCCCGAGCTTCCCGCTCGAGCATCCGGACCGCTACGCGCTGCAGCTCCTGTCAGCCGTGCTCGGGTCGGGCATGTCCTCGCGTCTCTTCCTCGAGGTGCGCGAGCGCCGCGGGCTCGCCTACTACGTCCACGGGATGAACCACTCCTA
>DASZLW010000041.1:0-1852 GCA_035552175.1 Gaiellaceae bacterium
TCCGCCTCGCCGAAGCTCCCGAGCTCCTGAAGCTGGATCCCCTGGCCCGGGTAGTACTCCCACACGAGCTGAGAGCCGGCGAACTGGACGCGTTGACCATAGGTGAGCAGGGGGCCGGTCGACCACCACTGCCGGTTGTGCTCGAGGGTGAGGAACAGCGCTGGGAGCCGGGACGGCGTGAGCTCGCGCGCGACCGCCATCCGGTGCATGTTGGTAAGCACGCTGTAGAGCTCGAGCGCACGCCTGCCCCTGAGCCGGGCCGCCGTGCGGATCGCCGCCTCGAGGGTGGCGTGATCGCCGGCGTACTCGGAGGCGCTGATCTCCCCGCGGTGGTACTGGCCCACGATGGTGGAGGCGATCGTCACCTGCGAGGCGGCGGCACGGGCGCGCGCGGGGGCGCGCCGCGCGGCTCGCGGGGAGACCGGTGCGCGCGCCGGCGCGCGCGCCCGTGCCCGCCGCGCGGCCCGCGGACCCGCCGCCGCCGGCGCTGGGGTCAGCGTCGCGGGCGGGAGGAACGGGTTCTGCCGCATCACGGCATGCCCCCCACTTTCGAGCACGAGCACGGGTGCCGCACCGGCGGACGATGCTTCCCCGAGCATGCCGACGGTGCAGGCGACCGCGACGAGCGGGCCGAACAGGCGCCTACGCACGACCCCAATGCTACGTGCGCCGCCCGCGCGCGGCTAAGCGGTGAGCGCGATCTTGCAGGGCCGAGCGGCGGGCCCGCTACTCGTGGTCGTGATCGACGTGCTCGAGTTCGTCCTCGTCCTCGTCCTCGTCGAGCTCGTCCGGCTCGTCCTCGTCTTCCTCGGTGCTGGCCGCGATCGCGTCCGGGTTCTGGCGGATCTGGAACGCCTCGAGGAGCTCGTCGCGCTGATGCTCGTCGACCGGGACCTCGTCCGAGACCAGGACCCAATCGGCGCCCTCGAGCGTCTCGAAGGCCTCCATGTCGAGCTCGGTCGAGTCGTCGACGATGACGAGGATCTCGGTCTCCGGGTTGTAGTACGTCCCGGGGCGAATGAGGAACTCGTCGGGCTCGAAACGACGGGGATCGACCATGTAGGGCGGCAGCCTACCGCGCGTCAGACGAGCTCGCCGAGCTCCTGGATCTCCCGCGCGATCTCCCCCTCGACGTCGAGCTCGGGCTTGCCGGCGCGGACGCGTCGGTGGTTGCGCGCGATGACGAGATCGCGGATCTCGGCCCGGAGGCCGTCGTCGATCTGCGGCGCGGTCAATCGCTCGAGCTCGGCCTCGACGTCGAGCGGGGGCTCGCCGCGCCGGCGCCGGCGCTCGTTGCGCGCCTCGAGGAACTCGCGGATCTCATCGTCGCGCTCGCGGATGGAGGCGGGCGATCCGATCGTCCCGGCCCGCGTCGGACCCGGAGCGTCTCTGTCCATCACGAGACGGTCGCGTCCGAACTCCTCCCACTGCTTGCCGCTGCTGGCGAGCGCGATTACTGCGGCCACGAAACTGAGGCCGGTAACGATCCAGAGCACGGGACCAAAGAGGTTCTGGATGCTATCCACGGATCAAAGTCTGACACCTCGCGGGAGCTGGTCTCGTGGACGGACGGCCAGGCTTCGCGGGCCGGCCTGTTGGCGAGGGTGGCGCGATCCGATACCCTTCGTGGAGGAACGTTGACTGACTAGTCAATCTACCTTGAAGTGGAGCCTGGCTCGGCATCGCAGAGCAGAGTCTGGCGGTCGCCACGAGGTAGCCAGAACCACTCTTTCAAGGAGCCATCAACCATGGTCGATTTCACGCTCACCGACGAGCAGAAGAGCATGCGAGAGCTCGCACACGACTTCGCGCAGAAGGAAATCCGGCCGGTCGCCTGGGAATACGACAAGGA
>DASZLW010000042.1:0-1785 GCA_035552175.1 Gaiellaceae bacterium
TCTCCGCCCCCAGGTCGACGAGCTCGTCGTGATCTCGAATGTCCCGGGCTCGGTGCCGGCGGGGGTCGAGGCGATCCAGAACGACCGGCCGCTCGGGTTCGCCGCGAACGTCAACCTCGGGATCGCTCGAACGATCGGTGAGGCAGTCGTGATCTCGAACGCCGACGCGGTTGCCGAGCCGGGGGCGATCGGAGCGCTGCGGGAGGTCATGCGGGCGCACCCGCGCTGCGGCGTCGCCGGTCCCCGCATGATCTTCCCCGACGGGAGCCCGCAACCGTCCCGCCGCCGCTTCCCGACGGTGGGCGGCACGATCGTGCGGCGCACTCCGCTCCGCCGGCTGATCGACCAGCGCCGGCACCTCCATCTCGACGAAGCCGCGCCGACGGAGCCGGTCGAGGCCGACTGGATGCTCGGCGGCTTCCTGCTCCTGCGCCGCGCGATGCTCGACGAGCTCGGCGGCTTCGATCCCGGGTTCAGGCTCTACGGCGAGGACATCGACCTGCAGTACCGCGCGATGCGGGCGGGCTGGGAGCGCTGGTACGTGCCCGCCGCCACCGTCCGCCACGGGCACGCCGCGGTCACCGATCGCCGCTTCCTCACCCGGCGCACGCTCTGGCACTGGCGCGGTGTCCTCCGCTTCGTGCGCAAGCACCCTGAGAGACTGCGGGCATTGTGATTCTGGAACGCCTGTGAGCTCGGAAGAGAAATACGACCGCCTCGCCGCCGGATTCTCCGACCGCGAATATGCCGACGCCGTCCAGTACTCGGCGCGGCGCGCGAAGATGATCGTCGAGCTCGGGCCACCGGCAGAGCCCGGCCAGACCCTGCTCGACCTCGGCTGCGGCGACGGGATCATGGCCGCTCCGCTCCTCGCGCGGGGACTCGTCTACTCGGGCGTGGACTCGAGCGAGCAGATGGTGGCTGAGGCCTCGCGACGGCACCCCGAGCTCCACTTCGAGACGTCGCGGTCGGAGACGTACGAGCCGCCGGCGCCCGTCGACGTGACGATCTGCCTCCGCGCCTTCTACTACCCCGAGGACAGGCTCGCGTTCTTCCGGCGCGTCCACTCCTATACGCGCGTGAAGTTCGTCTTCGACTTCCGCGACGTCGTCCATCCGCGCGAGACGATCCTGCGGGACCTGCACGCCGCGGGTTTCCACCGGATCGAGCTGCGGCCGTTCTTCACGCCGCAGAGCCGCCGGATCCCCGGTCCCGCGCTGCCGCTCGTCGACGTGCTCGAGCGCTCGGGACCGCTCGCGACGAAGCTCTCGCACCGCATGGGTCGAATGTTTTGCAGTGCCTCGGCCGGTAGCGCTTCCGTCTGATGACGAAGAAGCGGCTCGCCGCCTTCGCCGGCGTCTACGGGTCGGTGGCGCTCGGGATCGCCGCTGCGCTCGTCGTGCTCCGGGTGCTCGGGCCCTCGGGCGCGGGGCGCTTCTCCATCGTGGTCGGCGCCGTCGACTTCCTCGCGCTCCTCGTCTGGCTCACGAGCGACGACGCGCTCGTGAAGTACGGCTTCCGCTACTCCGCCGCCGGCGACTGGGGGCGCTTCCACCGGCTCGTGCGGCTGACGTTCACCTGCGAGGTCGTCGCCTCGCTCGGCGCCTCGGCGCTGATCGCCGGGATCGCGCCGTTCACCGGCTCGATCTTCCGCCACGGCGGGCAGGGGCTGACGGCCCCGATGCTGATCGCCGCGCTGCTTCCGCCGCTGCAGGCGTTCGAGTCGATCGCCGCGGCGACACTGATCCTCCGAAGCCGGTACGACCTGCGCGGGATCTGGCTCAC
>DASZLW010000043.1:0-1528 GCA_035552175.1 Gaiellaceae bacterium
GCAGGATCTTGATCGTCAGGTACTCACGCTTCTGCCCGAGCACCTCGCGGGACTCCTTCTTGACGACCGTCCCGGCACCGTGGTGCGGATACACCACCTTGTCGCCGACCTTGTACAACGCCGACCTCCCCTTTCGATGCGTGTTTCGCCAAAAGAGCCGGCGCACGAAGGGCGCCGGCCCGATGACCCATAGGGTACCAGAAATGGCTGGAAAAGGCACATTTCCTGGCTTTCCAGCCTTTTTGGCAAAACCCGGCAGTCCGGTGCCAGGCCCCAGCCGTTCACCCTGCACGGCCAATGCTCCCCCCGCCGGGGGCCTGGCTTCGGCGTGCCTTACAGCTGGAGGTACCGATCCACCAGGTTGTGCTCCTGGAGCCGCCGCAGCCCCGCCCTGATCTCTCGGGCCCGCACGGCGCCGACCCCTTCCACGCCTTCCAGGTCGCGCTGGGAGGCCCGGACGACGGTGTCCAGCGAGCCGAAGTCGCCGACGATGCGGTGGATGACCGGGACGGGTAGGCGCGGTATGTGCGAGAGCACGCGGTAGCCCCGCGGGGAGACGCTGAAATCGAGCGGATTGACGGCCCGGTCGTAGCCGAGGAGGCCGACGAGCCGGTCGAACTCGAGCAGCTCCCGGTACGAGAGGCTGCGCAGCTGCTCGAGGGCCGCCGTCGCCTCCGACTCCGATTCGCCCGAGGTGTAGTCGCGCACGATGGCGTCGCGCTCGGCCGGGACGTCCCCGACGAGCTCGTCCAGCTGCAGCCGGATCAGCCGGCCCTCCGCGCCGAGCTCGACGCAGTCGCGGCCGATGCGGTCGGCGATGCGCGCGGTCATCTCTGCGCGCTGGAGGACGACGAGCACGTCGTCGAGCACGACCGCGTTCTGGAACTCGAGCGCGGTCAGACGGGTCAGGACCTGCTCCAGGCGCACCTTGTACGTCTCGAGCGTCCCGAGCGCCTGGTTCGTCTTCGCGAGGACGTCCGCGACCGGGTCGAGCTGATACCGCGCCGGGCCGACGAAGATCGTCACCGTCTCCCGCTGCTGCGACACCGAGACGACGAGTGCGCCCGTCTGCTTCGCGACGCGCTCGGCAGTGCGGTGCCGTGTCCCGGTCTCGTCCGACGGGATCGTCGGATCGGGCATGAGCTGGACGTTCGCCCAGGCGAGCCGCTTGAGCGCCGTGTCGACGATGATCGCGCCGTCCATCTTCGCCAGCTCGTACAGCAGCTGGGGACGGAAGGGTGCGTCGAGGCGGATGCCGCCGGAGTAGAGGAACGCGAGCTCGTTCGGGTCGCCGATGACGATCAGGGCGCCCTCGTGCGAGCGGATGACGTGGTCGACCGCCTGCCGGAACGGCGTCCCCGGCGCGATCTTCTCGAGGGCGGCTAGCAGCGCCTCGTCGCGGCGCGGGTCGTCCTCCGAGGGCGTGCGCGTGAACCCGAGCTCGCCCAGACGCTCGGCCCTACGCTCGCTCGTCTCCTTCGTCGGCTCTGTGGTCATCGAGTCCCGCCCGGATCGCCTCGCGCAGCGT
>DASZLW010000044.1:0-13141 GCA_035552175.1 Gaiellaceae bacterium
TCGAACCCGGCGCGCAGGCGCTGCATCGCCTCGAGGTCGTCCGTCCCGAAGAGCTTCGGCATCGAGCACATCTTGTCGACGCCGACGCCGTGCTCGCCCGTGAGCGAGCCACCCGCCTCGATACAGGCATCGAGGATCGCCGTCGCGAGCTGCTCCGCCTTCGCGGCCTCGCCCTCGACCGCCTCGTCGTAGAGCACGAGCGGATGGAGGTTGCCGTCACCGGCGTGGAAGACGCTCGCGACGCGCAGGCCGAACTCCTGCGACAGCTCGGCAGTGCGGCGCAGCACCTCGGGCAGGCGCGTCCGTGGAACGACACCGTCCTGGACGTAGTAGCTCGACGAGATCCGCCCCATCGACGCGAACGACGACTTGCGCCCCCGCCAGACGCGAGCGCGATCCTCCGGGCTGTCCGCGGTGCGGAGCTCGAACGCGCCCGCGCTGCGGCAGATCTCCTCGACGCGGGCCGAGTCCTCGGCCACCTGCTGTGCCGGGCCGTCGAGCTCGACGATCAGCACCGCTCCGGCGCCGGCCGGGTACCCCGGCGAGACGGCAGCCTCGACGGCCTCGATCGTCAGCGCGTCCATCATCTCGATCGCCGAGGGCAGGATTCCCGCCGCGATCGTGTGCGAGACCGCATCGCCCGCCGCGTCGGTCGTCGTGAATCCCGCGAGAAGCGTCCGCACCGCCTCGGGGCTCCGGAGCACCCTGACCGAGACGCGAACGGCGATCCCGAGCGTTCCCTCCGAGCCGACGAACACCCCGAGCAGATCCGGGCCCGCATCGTCCCGGGCGAGAGTGACGAGCTCGCCGTCCGGAAGCACGACGTCGGCCTCGACCACGTGGTTCACGGTGAACCCGTGCTTCAGGCAATGCGCCCCGCCCGAGTTCTCCGCAACGTTCCCTCCGATCGTGCACACCTGCTGGCTCGACGGGTCGGGGGCGTAGTAGAAGCCGTGCGCCGCGACCGCTCGGGTGATGTCGAGGTTCGTCACCCCGGGCTCGACGACGACCCGTCCGCGGTCGAGGTCGACCTCGAGCACGCGGTTCATCCGCGCGAGCGAGATCACGACACCGTCCGCGACCGGGAGCGCGCCTCCCGAGAGCCCGGTGCCGGCGCCGCGGGCGACGAACGGCACCCGGTGCTCGTGGCAGAGACGAACCGTGTGCTGCACGTCGGCGGCCGAGGCCGCGAGGACGACGAGCTCCGGCATCGCGCGATGCCCCGTCAACGCGTCGCACTCGTAGGTGCGGAGCTGCTCGGGCTCCGTCACGAGCCCTCCTGCGGGGAGAGCGGCGGCGAGCGCGGTGCGGAACTCGGACGGAAGCACCCCCTGACGATAGTCGGGGGCCGGTGCTGCTCAGGTCGGTTCCGGCGCGAGGGCGGCCGAGGCCGTGACGATCTCCTGCTGGCCGGTCGACAGCGGGCCGCTCGCGGTGTGGAGCGGATCCATCGGGTCGATGAGCGTATTGTCCTTCATCTGGCGCACGGCCTGCTCGACCATCCGCTCGCCGAGCTCGAGGTTCTTGCACGCCCGGGACGCGTATCGACCGGAAAGCGCGAAGGACGGCGGGGCGGGGCCGATCCGCGCGAGCGCCTCGTCGCAGTTCGTCAGCGTCGACTCGAAGGCAGCGAGCCGCAGCGTCGCGTGCGAATGGATGGCCTGGAGATCGGCGAGCGTCGTCTCGGTGGAGAAGAGCAGCGAGATGCCGTCGAGCGCCTCGAGCATCGAGTGCCGCCAGCGCCCGAGCCCGGCCCGCCAGTGGGCGTTCGCCGCCTCGATCGTCGCGGCGGAGGGTTTCGTCGCGGTGTGCTTCGTGCCCCCGCAGGCCGAGAGCCCCAGCGCGAACGCCAGGGCTGCGAGCATGACCCCCGCACCCCGCGGTCCTCTCATCCCACTCCCTTAGACGAACGAACCTCGCCGAAAGATTGCCCTCGCGGCAAACTACGAAGCCGGGTGCCGCGCGGATTGCCGCTGCGAGATCATCCGGCTCGAGGGCTCGTTAAACGTCAAGTCCCGCGAACCCGAGGGCCCACAGGACTTGACGGGCGGGACTCTGCCACACCGCGAAAACCGTGTCAAGGGGGAACTGTCCGGCTCACCGCTCGAACCGACCCGCTCGACCCGGCCCCCCTCAACCGTGAGCTCGTCAACCGCCTGTCGACGAGAAGTGCTGGTAGTCGGGCGAGCCCGTCCAGCGGCCTCCCCACTGCCAGCCGACGGCGGCGAACGCCTCGTCGAGCGTCCCGCCGGGGAACGCCATCCCGGGGCGGATCTTCGCGCGGTCGACGTAGCGCCGCCCGGCCGGCGGGAAGACCTTCGAGCCGAGCAGGTAGGGGTTCTCGAGCGGGTCGACGTCGACTGCCTCCCCGTAGGCGTGCGCCGACCAGCTCTTCGGCCCCGTCGTCACCGCGTACCGGCAGTTGAACGCGGAGGTGTTGTCAGCCGCCATCGAGCGGTCGTCGCTGCCCTTGAACGCGTCGATCGGCTCCATCCGGCGGATCGGGAACCGCTTCGCGTAGAGCGTTCCGAAGGCTCGCTCCACCGACGCTACGACGGCGCCGTTGACGACGAGCGCGCCGCGGTGCGCCCTACCGTCGAAGCCCCAGTAGGTCAAGTGCACGAGCCGGAGCGAGGAGGGCGCTACCGGACAGCCGGGCCGGTAGGAGTACGGGAGCTCAGCCGTCGTGACCGGCGAGCTCGAGGCGGCGAAGCGCGGAGGCTGTACGCCACCGGCTCCTGCAGGCCGGACGAGGAGCAGCGCGACCGCGACGACCGTCAGTGAGGAGCGGCCCATATGGTTCGAGCGTACTCGCGACCCGGACAGCCTGCCTTCTCGCCGCGGTGGCCGCGCTCGCGGCCACGGCCGCTGCTCCCGCGGCCCCGGCGAGCTGCCGCGCCGACCTCGCCTCGGGGCTGGCCGCGACGGGCAAGGCGTCACAGGTCGTCACCGTCGTCGCGGCCGGGACGTCCTCGACGACGGGAACGATGCTCCTCTGGCGTCAGGCCGGCGGCTGCTGGGCGGCGGCGGGTGGGCCCTGGAGCGTCTATCTCGGGTTCGCGGGCGTCTCGACCGACCACAACGAGGGCGACGGGACGACACCCGAGGGCGCCTTTGCCGTCTCCCCGACGATGTACGGCGTCGCACCCGATCCGGGCGTCCACTTCGGCTACCACCGGCTCGTGTGCGGCGACTGGTGGGACGAGGATCCGGCCTCGAGCGCCTACAACACCTTCCAGCATGTCGCGTGTGGCACGAAGCCTTCATTCGGGGGGTCGAGCGAGGCGCTCTGGCGCTCGACGGTCGCCTACGCGCACTTCGCGTTCCTCGACTACAACGTCGGTCCGGCCGTTCCGGGCCGTGGGTCGGCGATCTTCGTGCATGTCGAGATCGGGCATCCGACGAACGGCTGCATCTCGCTTCCGGAGCCGCGGCTCGTCCGCCTCCTGCGCTGGCTGCGGCCCGGCGACCACCCGCTGTTCGTGATCGGGACGGCAGCGTCGATCCGGAGCTACTGACTCAGGCGACCGCGGGCCCGGCGTGGTCGGTCACGAGCTTGACGGCGAGCGCGCCGAGCACCGTTCCCATCACGTAGCGCTGCGCCCGGAGCCACACCGGCCGGGTCACGAGGAACGCGGCGAGCGCCCCGGCCGCGAGCACGATCACCAGGTTCACGCTCAGCGAGACGGCCATCTGGATCCCACCGAGCTCGAACCCCTGGAGGGCGAGATGCCCCTGCGACGGGTGCTCGAACTGGGGGATCAGCGAGATGTAGAGCACGGCGCACTTCGGGTTGAGCAGGTTCGTCAGGAACCCCATCGCGAAGAGGCGGCGCGGCGAGTCGGGCTCGAGCGGCTCGGGCTCGAACACCGACTTCCCGCCGGGACGGAGCGCCTTGAACGCGAGCCAGCCGAGGTAGCAGGCGCCGGCGACCTTGATCGTCAGGTAGACGCTCGGCACGGCGACGAAGAGCGCCGCGAGCCCGAGGTTCGTCGTCGTGAGGTAGAAGAGAAACCCGAGGGCGACGCCCCCGAGCGAGATCACGCCGGCCCTGCGGCCCTGGGTGATGCTCCGCGACACGAGGTAGATCATGTTGGGGCCCGGGGTGAGCACCATCAAGAGCGCGAGCGTGAAGATCCCGAGCGCCGCAGACAACGAAAGCATCCGCCGAGGGTACCGTCGTTCTGCGAGCATGCGCGCGATGAGTGGCGCGCGTCCTTCGGCCTCGTTCAGCGCGACGCTCCGTGTTCATCTCGACGATCGGCCCGGGGCCTTCGCGGACGTCGCGCGCGCGATCGCGGACGCCGGCGGAAACCTCGGCGCGATCGACCTCGTCCGCGTGGAGGCGAGCAAGAAGGTGCGGGACGTCACGGTCGACGCGGCGAGCGCCGATCACCTCGACTCGATCGTCGCCGCGGTTCGCGCACTTCCCGGCGTCGAGGTCGAGCATTTCTCCGACCGGACGTTCCTGCTCCACCTCGGCGGCAAGATCGAGATGGTCTCGAAGTCGCCGCTGAAGACGCGCGACGACCTCTCGATGGCCTACACGCCCGGCGTGGCGCGGGTGTGCAGCGCGATCGCCGAGGACGTGAACAAGGTGTGGAACCTGACGATCAAGCAGAACACGGTCGCGGTCGTGAGCGACGGCACCGCCGTGCTCGGCCTCGGCGACATCGGGCCCGAGGCGGCGATGCCGGTGATGGAGGGCAAGGCGATGCTGTTCAAGGAGTTCGGTGCCGTCGATGCGTGGCCGATCTGCCTCTCGACCACCGATCCGGACGAGATCGTCGCCGCCGTGACCGCGATCGCGCCCGGCTTCGGCGGGATCAACCTCGAGGACATCTCGGCTCCCCGCTGCTTCGAGATCGAGAGCCGGCTGCAGCAGGCACTCGACATCCCCGTCTTCCACGACGACCAGCACGGCACGGCGATCGTCACGACCGCTGCCTTCCTGAATGCGATCCAGGTCGTCGGGAAGGAAGCCGCGGACGTGCGCGTCGTGGTCGTCGGCGTCGGCGCCGCCGGAGTCGCGACGACGGACATGCTGCTCGGCCTCGGCGTCCGGGACATCGTCGGCTGCGACCGTCAGGGCGCCCTGCATCCCGGGCGGGACGGGCTCGGGCCGTGGAAGGGCGCGTACGCGGCGCGAACGAATCCGCGCGGCTTCAGCGGGAGCGCCGAGGAGGCGCTGCACGGAGCCGACGTGTTCGTCGGGCTGTCGGGCCCGGGCGCGGTCTCACGCGACGCGATCGCCTCGATGGCCGACGGGGCGATCGTCTTCGCGATGTCGAACCCGACGCCGGAGGTGATGCCCGAGGAGATCGAGGGCCTCGCGACGGTGATCGCGACGGGCCGCTCCGACTACCCGAACCAGATCAACAACGTGCTCGCGTTCCCCGGCGTCTTCCGGGGAGCACTCGACGTGCGCGCCTCCGCGATCAACGAGGAGATGAAGCTCGCCGCAGCGCACGCGATCGCCGCGATCGTGCGGCGCGACGAGCTCGGCCCCGAGTACATCGTGCCGAGCGTCTTCAACCGGGACGTCGCGCCGGCCGTCGCCTCTGCCGTGGCGCAGGCGGCCGAGCGGACCGGTGCGGCACGCAAGCGCCGCGTCGCCGTCTGACGGCCCGCAGCGCCCGGGCAACTGCCGGAACAGGTCCCGAAAGCACCGAGGCCGGGCGCCCGGCCCGGCCTCGGTGCTTCGGAACGGCTTTCGGAAAACCGTCCGCTAGTGACGCTTGCTGAAGCGCACGAGGTTGATCATGCGCTTCATGTTCTTCTTGACGCTGTTCATCGTGCCGGCGGTCGGCTTCGTATGGTTGACGAAGTTCGTGAGGGCGGTCGTCATCTTCGTGAGGATCGTCGTCTCCTGCGCCGACGTGATCTTCCCGTCGGTCACCGCCTGGTCGAGCTTGGTCTTGGCGGGAGCCTCGAGTGCGGTCACGAGCCCGTCGACCGTCTTGCCGCTGATCGTCCCGACGACATCCGCGAGCGACTTGCCGCCCTTGAGATCCGTCTGGAGGTCGGAGACCGAGATGCCGAGGTAGGTCGCCGCGTTCTGCAGCGGCCCACCGGCCACACCCTGGTTCCCACTCGGTGGGACGGGGGGCCCGTTGTTGACGAGATCCGTGATCGCGTCGGTGAGCCGGGTGAGGGTCGCCGTCTCCTGGTCGGCCGTGATCCAGCCGGCGGCCTTGTCGCCGTCGAGGATCGTCTTCTCGGCCGCGACGAGCGCCGTGATCAGATCGGCAGCGGTCTTGTTCTTCGCCGTCGCCTCCTGCGCGAGCGACTTACCGCCGGCGAGGTCGGACTCGAGCGTCGCGACCGGGATGTTGAGGAACGCAGCGGCCGGGGTCAGGATGTCCGTCCCGAGGATGCCCGCACCGCCGCCCGGACCGGGACCACCACCGGGGGCGCCGCGGCCGGGGCCGCCGCCGCCGAAGCCGAACGGGCCACCTCCCGGCCCGCCGAATCCCATTCCGCCCGCACGGACGCCCAACCGCCCCTGGAATCTGGCGTGACCATGTGCCGCAAACGCAGAAGTCGATGCGACCGCCGCGAGCACGGCGACCGCAGTGCCGAGCGAGGCCACGCGAATCAGAGTCCGACGCATCTTCACCACCTTTCGAGTCGTCCGGTGCCTGAGTTGATAGTCCGAGAGTAGGTGGGCGGGCTGAGAAAGGTCTTAGAGAACGATAAGAACGCCGGGACGCCGGTTCAGGTGAAGCCGAGCTCGTGCAGGAGGGTGCCGGCCTCCCGCTCGACGTCCGCGAGCTGCTCCGAGGAGAGGTCGCGCCGGTACCGGCCGATCGAGCGGTCGTGGAACCGTTCGAGATTCCGCTCGAGCGGCCCCGGGTCGACAGCGAGATGGGTGGCGATCGCCCGCGCCGCAGCGACCGGGTCGGCGGCGATCGAGTCGTAGCGCACCTCGAGCGTCCGCTCGTCGGCGGCCGCCGAGGCAGTGCTCGCGTACCTCCGCCACGCCCACGCTGCCCGCGTCGCGTCGCTCGCCTTCTCGAACTCGAGGACACGCTCGGGCTCGACCCAGAAACGCGCCCGCGAGCCGTAGGCGAGCCTCGCGTCGTCGCCCCCCCTACGACCCGTGCTCAACCAGCCGCGCTCGAGCAGCGAGCAAACGACGTCGCGCCCGTCGCGGAGAACGTGCACGCCTCGAGCCTGGGGGTAGGCGCGAAGGGCGGCGGGGAGCACGAACGCCGTCTCGGGAGTCTGCTCGACGCCGCGTAGCCCCGGAACGAGAGCGAGCCTCCGCACCCGTTCGAGGACGGCGCGGATCCGTGCGGCAGCCTCGGGGTCGGATACCCCCGAGAGCGCCGGGATCACCGCCTTGTACGGGTTCACCTCGCTGAGGTCGACGAACCCCGGCAGGCCGCCGATCGTCCCGGCGAGAAACGTCGTGCCCGAGCGTGGCGAGCCGAAGACGAACACGAGGCGCTCGTCGTGGCGGCGCAGCCGGCTGCCGAGATCCGACAGCCCCTGCGCACGCAGCACGCGACGCGCAGAGGCCGCGTAGAGCTTCGCGCTCGCCACCGTGGACGAGCTCACGACGCGTGGCGGCGGCCGAGCGGCCGGCCGTCGGTGAGCGCTCGGCCGACCTGCTCGAGGATCGTCTCGAGGAGCTTGAACGAAGCGAGCACGTGCTCCCGCGCGAGCTCGCGCGCCCCGTCCGGGCTGCGCGCCGCGAGCGCAGCCCGGATCGCCGCATGCTGATGCTCGTTCGCCGCATAGAGGTCGTCGATCGACTCGTCCCCGGGCGCCCACACCGCCGGCCCGGCGAACGTCCGGCGTGCGCTCTTCGCAACCTGCTCGATGTAGGGCAGGTCGGCGATCTTGTAGATCACGTCGTGGAAGCCGTGGTTCGCACGCATCCACTCGACCGTGAGCGAGCGCCGGTCGGCGCCCGGCTCCCGGGCGCGGAGAGCGCGCGTCAAACCCGAGAAGCGCTGCTCGGCTTCCTCGAGCTCGTGGAGATCGGCGTCGGTGATCCGCTCGGCCGCGATCGCCGTCACGAGGCTCTCGAGCTCGGCCCGGAGCAGGAATGCCTCCCACATCTCGGCACGCGAGAGCGTTCGCACCCTGAAGCCCCGGTTCGCCTCGAACGAGACGAGGCCGAGCGCAGCGAGCCGCCGGAGCGCCTCGCGGACGGGCGTACGGCTGACGGCGTACTGCGCCGAGACCTGTTCCTGCCGGAGCACCGACCCGGGCGCTAGCTCGCCGGAGACGATCGCCTCCTCGAGCGCGAGCGCGATCTCGTCGACCTTCGTCCCGCCGTCGGTCCTCCCGCCGTCCATTCCCCTGCTCTCCATCCCCCTGCTGTCCATCCTCGCAGTCTAGGAGACCTCCCGGGGAGGAGTCTTGGAAGCTCGGAGCCCGAAGGACGGAAAGGAGCCGTCGGCTAGGCGCGCTAGGCGTGCGAGAGCCCGAACACGGCCCGCTCGCCGCTCATCCACGAGTAGCCGCAGGTGCAGCGAATGCCGCTGCGGGTCAGCGAATCGACGAGCTCGATCGTGGAGAGGTTCGTCCCGCCGCAGCCGCATGCCGGGCAGGCGATCCGGCCACACGACGTGGCGGTCCCGTCGATCCCGACGGCGCAGCCGGTGTCTTCGCACGGCTCGAAGCCGAACGCGGGGCCGGCGCCCGTTACCTTGAGGTGGCGTGGCGTCGTGAAGGGCTCGTGCTGGGAGCGAAGCTCGGATGCGATGGCCATGGCTCTCTCGGTTTCGGTCGATGTTGTACGCAGTCGGACGGTCGGAGTGTACGCGATTGGATCCAATACAGGGTCCCTATCGGCAGCCCTTCGTGATTCCTCAACCCTCGAGGCCTGAAACCTACCAGACGAACGGATCCAAGATCGTGAGGTTGGATACAGAGATGGGACCAGATGAGCATCGCTGAAGCGATCGCGATCGCCGCGGCCGGCGCAGGCGCCGGGACGATCAACGCGGTCGTCGGGAGCGGGACGCTGATCACGTTCCCGGTGCTCATCGCCTTCGGGTTCCCGCCGGTGGTCGCGAACGTGTCGAACACGATCGGGCTCGTCCCCGGCGGCGTGTCGGGGACGTTGGGCTACCGCTCGGAGCTCGGTGGTCAGCGGCGACGTGCCGTGGTGCTCGGTCTCGCCTCGACGCTCGGCGGGGTGATCGGAGCGACGCTCCTCCTCGTCCTCCCCGGGTCGGCGTTCAAGGCGATCGTCCCGTTCTTCATCGGCTCTGCACTCGTGCTCGTCGCGGCCCAGCCGTGGCTCTCGGCCCGGCTCGAGGAACGCCGGGAGGCCGGCGTGCACTCGACCCCCTGGACACTCCCGGCGCTCGTGGTCGTCGGCGTGTACGGGGGCTACTTCGGCGCGGCGCAGGGGATCATGCTGCTCGCGGTCCTCGGGCTCAGCCTCACCGAGACGCTCCAGCGCGTGAACGCGCTGAAGAACGTGCTCGCGACGCTGACGAACGCGGTCGCCGCGGTCATCTTCCTGTTCTCGTCACACGTCGACTGGCGGATCGTCGCGCTCATCGCGGGCGGGTCGATCGTCGGCGGGCAGGTTGGTGCACGCGTCGCCCGGCACCTGCCGCCGACTGCCCTCCGCGGCTTGATCGTCCTCGTCGGCGTCGCCGCGATCGTGAAGCTCGCCGCCTGAGCCTCGGCGGACAGCTCGCACGAACGCGCGGCCGTCGATGCGATCCACCCGGAGCGGAAGCCCGAAGCACCCGGTGAGGCTCTCGGCGGTCAGGGCCTCGGCGACGGGGCCGGCGGCGACGATCCGGCCGTCGCGGATGAGCAGCGCATGGCTCGTGCTCGGCGGCAGCTCCTCGATGTGATGGGTGACGGTGAGAGTCGTCAGGCCCGGTCGCGCGGCGACCGTGCGCTCGAACGCGTCGAGCAGCAGCTCGCGACCGCCGAGGTCGAGGCCCGCGGCAGGCTCGTCGAGAGCGAGGAGCGGTGCGTCCGTCATGAGGCCGCGGGCGAGGAGGATCCGGGCGCGCTCGCCCTCCGAGCAGCTCGCGAACGTTCGCGCCTCGAGGCTCGCCGCACCGACCGTCTCGAGCAGCGACCGGGCCTGCTCGACCGAGCCGGAAGGCAGGTCGTCGACGAGCAGGATCGTCCCGCCGAGCCCGGTGAGAACCACCTCGAGTGCTTGCTGCTCGGGATAGAAGCGGCGCCCGAGCCCGGGCTCGACGAGCCCGATCCGGCGCCGAAGCTCGTGAAGCGGCACACGCCCGAGGCGACCCCCGAGCACCCAGGCGGCGCCGGCGCTCGGCCGCATCTGGGCAGAGGCGATCCGGAGCATCGTCGTCTTGCCCGCACCGTTCGGGCCGACGATCCCCCAGTGCTCGCCGGCGGCGACCGTCCAGTCGATCGCGTCGAGGATCCTCTTCCGGCCCGCGCGCGTCGTCCGCCACAGGCTCACGCCTTCGAACCTGATCGCCTCGGTCACTCCGACGCCTTCACTCCGGCACCCTCACCCCGGCACCCTCACCCCGGCACCCGCACCCCGGCACCCTCACCCTGGCACCCTCACGCAGACATCCTCGGGACCGCGAACGCCGCCACGGCCCAGAGAGCCGCGACGACCGCGAACCCGATCCGGCCGTTGCCGGGAAGCGAGAACGACTGACCGAGGAGTGGCGTGGCAACGAGGATCGTCACGGCGGCCGTCATGTTGACGAAACCGACGGCAGCAGCGGGCGCGTCCGGCCTCAGCCTCGCCGCGCGCGCGAAGGATGGGGCGAACGGCAGCCCGGCGGCGAGCCCGACGAGCGCCGAGGCGGCGATCGCGAGGCCGAGCGGCGAGGCGACCGCGAGCAGCGCGGTGCCGAGCCCACCCGCGACGAAGCTTGCGCGGAGGAGCCACACATGCCCGATCCGGCCTCCGAGCGGCCGGGTCACGATCCCGAGGAAGAGCGTCAGACCGCCCGCAACCCCGGCGATCCCCTTCGGCTCGCCTCCGGCGCGCTCGAGCAGGGTGACGACCCAGTTCCCGATCACGACCGAGAGACCGAACGAGGCGCTGTGCATCGCGGCGAGCGGAAGCAACCTCCGGTCGGTGACCCGGCGTGCGATCGCAAGCGGAACGCGCTCGCCCTCCCGCGGCGCCGCAGCGAGGAGCAGCGCCCCGACGCCCGCCACGATCCCGGCCGTCGCGAACGGCGCCTGCCAGCTTCCCCACTGCGGGATCAGGGCGAGCGCGAGCCCTCCGCCGGCCATGCTCGCCGCGCCGTAGACGCCTTGGGCCACCGGCGACCCGGCGGTGCGGCGCACGTAGTCGCTCCCGGCGACGAACGAGAGGCCGGTACCGACGCCGGAGACGGCTCGCATCGCGATCGCGAATCCCGCCTGACGCCAGCAGAGGGCCCCGGCGGAGGCGAACGCGATGATCGCGAGCCCTCCGGCTCCCACCCATTTCGCACCGAAGCGGTCACAGAGATGCCCGGCGGGCACCTGGAGCAACGCGTGTGTCGCGAAGAGAGCCGTCGTGAAGAGACCGATCACGAGCAGCGATACCCCGTAGGCGTGCGAGAGGCCGAGAGCGACCGAGCCGACGTTGGCCGTGTTCCACCCGGACGACACCGCCGGCGCGAGGCCGCATGCAAGAGCCCACCGGCGCATCCCGACGACTCTAGTGCCGCGTCTCCCGGCGGTCCGAAGCGAACACGCGGCCGGGCCGCGGCGCGCGGGCCGCGCGGCGTAGAGGCTTGATGGGCGTCGGACGCGCCCGCTGGCGCGGTTTCCGGGTCGCGCATGGGCGGCTTGTCGTCCGAAGGGCCGGCCCGGGTGGCCTGTTCGAGGGCGACGCGACGCCAGGCGCCGTGCCCGGGGCGTGCCCGTGGCCGCTGAGCGGCCTCCGACGTCTGCCGGCTGTGACGAAGCTGTGACACAACCGACACGGACACGTGACACTTCTCCGCGTAGAATCTGGCAGTAGAGGGTGGTGGTAACGCCCCACCCGGGCGGGGGTCCACGGCCTCAGGACATGGCCGAAAAAGCCGCCTGAGGTGCTCTATTGTTCGGTGCGGCCCTCTATTGTTCGGTGCGGCCCTCGATTGTTCGGAACGGCTCGCGCGACGGACACGGAGCGACATGAACGCACGCAGACTGCTCTTCCCGATCAGGCTCGCGCGGGCACGCCTCGGGGCGGGCGGAGACAGGCTCGTGCTCGTCGCGATCGGGATCGTCGCCGGGTCGGCTGCGATCGCCGCGGTGCTCGGGGGGCGGCTCGTGATGCAGGATCGCGCGCTCGCCCAGGCGACGGCCCAACTGCCGCAGAACGACCGGTCGCTCACCGTCGCGTGGTTCGGCGCGTTCGGCGGAACCTGGCGCTCGCTCGACAAGCAGGTCTCGACGGAGCTCGTGACGCTGACGGGCCGGGAGCCCGCGCGCGCGATGCTCTACCGCGAGGCGCTGATCGGCAGCCGCTTCGTCAACATCAGGGCGGCGAACGATCTCGGGCGCTACGTCCACCTGATCTCCGGCCGCCTGCCGAAACCGTGCCTACCCTCGCATTGCGAGGTGCTCCGGATCGAGAACTCGGGCCCGATCCCGTCCAAGCCGACGATCCGCCTGATCCAGGTCGGGATCGCGAAGCTCGACCCGAACGCGCCGTTCGCATCCTTCATCCAGCCCGCCGAGAGCGGGATCGTCTCGGCCGCAGTCCAGTACCACCGCCCGCAGCCTTCGCCGGTCGTGCTCGCGGAGGGCGTCGACGGGATGTCGAAGGCACCCGAGCTCGCGTCGTTCTTCCGCTCCTATGCGTGGTTCGTGCCCGTCAGGCCCGGGGACGTCCATCCCTGGACCGTCTCCGCCTACACGCGGCAGGTCGAGAAGGCCCGCGCCGACCTCGAGTCGAGCTCCGGCAGCTACCAGGTGACGGCGCCCACCGACGAGCTCACCGCCGCCGTCGCATCCTCCCGCGTCGCAGCAAGGAGGCTCCTGCTGCTCGGGGGCGAGACCGGCGCGCTCCTGCTCGCGTTCACGATCCTCGCTGCATCGGCTCTCCGGCGCGACGCGGGCGAGGCGCGGCGCCGCCTGCTCTGGGCGGGCGCGACGCGCTGGCAGGTGGAGCTCGGGACGCTCGCCGAGACGGCCACCGTCGCCCTCGCCGGGACGATCGCCGGCTGGTGCGTCGGCGGCG
>DASZLW010000045.1:0-10242 GCA_035552175.1 Gaiellaceae bacterium
ACCTCGCGGCGCAGTGGGCGATCTACAAGACCCAGGAGGCGCTCGCCGAGGTCGCACGCGAAGGCGGGATCGAGCTGACGATCTTCCACGGCCGCGGGGGTAGCGCGGGGCGCGGCGGCGGCCCGACGCACGCGGCGATCCTCGGTCAGGCTCCCGGGCACCCGCCGGGGCGGCTGAAGCTCACCGAGCAGGGCGAGACGATCTCCTTCAAGTACGGATTGCCCGGGATCGCCTACCGCTCGCTCGAGGCGGCGCTTGCGGGAACCGTGCTGAGCGCGTTCCCCCGGATCGTCGGCCGGGTTCCCGACGCGCGGGAGCGCGAGCTTCTCGACCGCCTCGCAGGCCTCGCGGAGCGGGCCTACCGCGCGCTCGTCTGGGAGAGCCCCGGGTTCGTCGAGTTCTTCCGGGCCTTCACGCCGGCGGACGAGCTCGCGCTGCTGACGATCGGCTCACGTCCGGCCCGGAGGCCCGACGGCCCCGACTACCTCGGCTCGCTCCGCGCGATCCCGTGGGTGTTCGCCTGGACGCAGAACCGGACGCTCCTGCCCGCCTGGTTCGGCTGCGGGACGGCCTTCTCCGGCGCCGATCTCGACGTGCTGCGCAGGCTCTACGCCGAGCTGCCGTTCTTCCGCTCCCTCGTCGACAACCTGGAGATGACGCTCGCCAAGTCGAGCCTCGAGATCGCGCGCGAGTACCTCGAGCTCGTTCCCGAGAACCTCGATCCCGACCGCTTCTTCGACGTGATCGCGGCGGAGCACGAGCGGACAGTCTCCTCGGTGCTCGCGATCGTCGACGAGGAACGCCTGCTCGAGCGGAACCCCGTCGTCCGCCGCTCGATCGGGATCAGGAACCCCTACGTCGACCCGATGAACGCGATCCAGGTCGAGCTCCTCGGCCGCCACCGCGCGGGCGACGAGCGCGCGCGGCTCCCGCTCGGCCGGTCGATCGCGGGGATCGCCGCGGCGCTGCGCAACACGGGTTGAAGCAGCACGGGTTGAAGCAGCGCGGGTTGAGGCAGCACGGGTTGACGCAGGGCGCGTGACGCAAGATGCTCCGGCACCGCGGGCGATCAGCTGTAGGGCGGGTGCAGCGGGAGGATCATCGGGCGCCGCGGCGTCTGGGAGAAGTCGAACTCCGAGAGCAGGTTCCCGAGGATCTTCTCGTTCTCGCGGACGTCGGGGCGGCGGTCGGGCCGGCCGTCGGTCTTCGGATCGATCCGGGCGCTGCCGAGGAAGTCGTCCTCGATGAACTTCAGGTACGCGTCGAAGCTCAGGGTCTGGTGGTCGATGTACCCGCGCCGCGCGTACGGGCTGATCAGGAGCCCGGGGACGCGGAGCCCGTACCCCTGGTCGTCGACCGTCGGCGGCTTGACGTGGTCGTAGAAGCCGCCCCAGTCGTCCCACGCCAGGAAGATCGCGGTCGAGCTCCAGTCGGGGCTCTCCATCAGGCGGTCGATGAGCCCGGTGACGTAGGTCTGCCCGTTCGAGATGAGGGCCGGCGGGTGGTCGCTCACCTTCTGCGTCGGCGTGACCCAGGACACCGCCGGCAGCGTGCCGGCCTTGGCCTGCGCGAGGAAGTTGCGGAGCGGCTGCACGTTCCCGAGCTGGTGGTCCTCGCGGACCGTGTCGAAGTAGGGCATCGGGTTCCAGATCCCCGGGGTCTTCGCGTTCTGCGGCACGGCCTTGCAGAACATGGCGTTGTCGTCGCAGTCCGGCTGGGTGCCGTTGAAGACGTAGTAGCCCCAGCTCACGTGATGGGCGTGCAGGAGGTAGGTGATGTCCGTCCAGCCGTAGTCGGGCACCTTCCCCGTCGGATTCTGGGGGCTGTCGGGCGGCGATCCCGGTGCCTGGATCGCCGCGCGGCAGCTCATCGGGTCGTCCTTCTTCGCGCAGTGGGCCGACCAGCCCGAGACCATGTAGAGATGGGCCGGCAGGCTCCACGACGTATCCGACTCGAAGAGATGATCCTGGAGGACGAACGCCTTCGCCCAGGCCCAGTAGTTCGGGATCTCCCGGTAGTCGTGATACCCCATCACCGAGGCCGCGTCGGCCGGCGCGAGCGAGCAGGCCGGCGCCTGGACGCTCGCGACGCACGCGAGGCGCCGCCCGCCGTGCGCCTGCTTGATGAACCCGTCCATCTTGCCGCTGTCGATGTCCTTGACCGCATCGATGTGGTCGTGCGGGCCGCCCGCATCCCGGTCCTCGGACGTGTGGTAGGGCTTCACGCAGGTGTGGCCGTAGGGATCGGGCACGCACACGGTCGGCACCCCGTTCTTCATCGGGATGCCGTCGGCGCCCGGGAACGTCCCGAAGAACGAGTCGAACGAGCGGTTCTCCTGCATGATGATCACGACGTGGCGGATCTTGTGGATCCCCGTTCCCGTCGCGCCCTGAGCCGTCGCCACCGCCTTGCGTCCCGCGGACGGCTCGAGCCCGAGCGCAACCCAGAGGGCGCCGAGTGCGACGAGCGCCGCTCCCGCGACCCGGAGATATCGCTTCACGTCCGCGGACGCTAGGGCCGGCGCTGTTGCGGGTGAGTTAACCCACTGTTTTCGTTCCCCGACCGCGACCCTTGCCCGGCCGGGTCCGTAATTGCCAGAATAGGCGGATGGCCGACGCGGCGACCGGCGAGCTGCAAGCAGCAGGCGGGCGTGTGACGGTCGGGGAGCTGCCGGGGGCGGGGGACGTGTTCGACCGCGCGTCGGGTGAGAACTTCTCGGTCGCCTCGCTCGTCGTCGGGCGCGCAAATCGCCGCCATCTCACCGCGATCTACGGGTTCGCACGGCTCGTCGACGAGATCGGGGACGCCGCGACCGGCGACCGGCGTGCGCTGCTCGACGCATTCGAGAGCGACGTGGACAGGGTCTTCGCGGGGGCGCGGCCCGAGCACCCCGTCCTCGCGCAGCTCGCGCCGTCCGTCCGCGAGCTCCGTCTTCCCCGCGACCCGTTCGACCGGCTGATCGAGGCGAACAGGCGCGACCAGCGGCAGACGGAGTACGAGACGTTCGCCGAGCTCGTCGACTACTGCGACCTGTCCGCGAACCCCGTCGGGGAGCTCGTCCTCCACATCTTCAGAGCCGCGACACCGGCCCTCGTCGCCCTGTCCGACAAGATCTGCACGGCGCTCCAGCTCGCCGAGCACTGGCAGGACGTCGCCGAGGACTTCGCCGCCGGGCGCGTCTACCTGCCCGCGGAGGACCTGGACCGCTTCGAGCTCGAGCCGGGCGAGCTCGCGGCGAAGGAGACCTCGCCGCGCGTGCGAGCGCTGCTCGCGTTCCAGGTGACCCGCGCCCGTGCGCTGCTCGACGGGGGCGCGCCGCTCGTCGAACGGCTCCACGGCCGCGCGCGGGTCGCCGTCGCCGGGTACGTCGGCGGCGGGCGCGCCGCCCTCGAGGCGATTGCAGCCACGGGATACGACGTGCTGGCCGGTCCGCCGAGGGCCGGGCGGCTCCACCGCGCGCAGTCGACGCTCGCCACCTACCGGCGCCGGAGATGAGATGACCGCGACGCAACTCGCCTACGAGCACTGCCGCCGGATCGCCCGCGAGTCGGGCTCGAGCTTCTACTCGGGCATGCGGTTGCTCCAGGCCGATCGCCGGGCGGCCCTCTTCGCCGTCTACGCCCTTGCACGGCGGATCGACGACATCGCCGACGGCGACCTGGGACGGGACGAGAAGCTCGGCGCCCTCGGCGCTGCCCGCGGCACCCTCGCGAACATCGATGCCGCCGACGATCCGGTGCTCGTCGCGGTCGCGGACGCGGCACGGCGCTTCCCGATCCCGCTCGAGGCCTTCGAGGATCTCATCGACGGTGCAGAGCTCGATGTTCGCGGAACCGGGTACCGGACGTTCGGCGACCTCGAGCGCTACTGCCGTTGTGTCGCGGGGTCGATCGGGCGCCTTTCCCTCGGCGTGTTCGACTGCTCGGACCGCGAGCGCGGCTCGGGGCTCGCCGACGATCTCGGGGTCGCGTTGCAGATCGGGAACATCCTCCGCGATGTCGCCGAGGACGCCGCGCGCGGGCGGGTCTACGTCCCGGGCGAGGATCTCGAGCGATTCGGGTGCGAGGCCTCTGGCATCGCGTTCTCCGGGCCGATCGAGCTCGTGATCGCCTTCGAGGCCGAGCGCGGGCTCGGATGGCTCCGGCACGGGCTCGATCTCGTCCCGCTTCTCGACAGGCGGAGCGCCTCTTGCGTGCTCGCGATGGCAGGGAAGTACCGGCGGCTGCTCGAGCGGATCGCATCGGAGCCCGGGCTCGTGCTGGAAGGCCGGCTCTCGCTCCGGCCGTGGGAGAAGGGTCTCGTCCTCGCCCGGAGCCTCGCGGGGGCGGGCGCGTGAGGATCGCCGTGGTGGGCGGCGGCCTCGCGGGCCTCACGGCCGCGATCGAGTGCGCGGACCATGGTGCCGACGTGACGCTGTACGAAGGCCGCTCGCGGCTCGGCGGCGCGACGTTCTCCTTCGAGCGCAACGGGCTCTGGCTCGACAACGGCCAGCACGTGGCGCTTCGCTGCTGCACGACCTACCTCGACTTCCTGCGGCGACTCGGCGTCGAGCACCTGCTCCCCCTCCAGCGCCGCCTCCACGTTCCCGTGTTGCGGCCGGGGATGCGCCCGGCCCTGCTCTCGCGCACGGCACTCCCTCCCCCGCTCCACCTTGCCGTGACGCTCCTCCGGTATGCACCCCTGACGCTCGGCGAGCGCGCGGCGGCTGCCCGCGCGGCGACGGCGCTGCGCCGGCTCGAGCCGGACGACCCGGCGCTCGACGAACAGACCTTCGGAGCCTGGCTCGGCGAGCACGGGCAGTCGGCGAACGCGATCGCGGCGCTCTGGGACCTGATCGCGCTCCCGACGCTGAACCTGCCGGCCGCCGATGCCTCGCTCGCCGCCGCCTGCAAGGTCTTCCGCACCGGGCTCTTCGACTCGGCCGGCGCGAGCGACATCGGGATCCCGGCGGTTCCGTTCCAGAAGCTCCACGCGGATCCGGCAGCCGCCGCGCTCGAGCGGGCCGGGGCCAGGGTGCTGCTCGGCACCCCGGTCGGGCACGTCTCCGATCTCGACGAAGACGCCGTGATCCTCGCTGTCCCCCATCACGCGGTCGCTGACCTGGCCCCGGATGCGGTCGATCAGGCGGCGCTCGACGGCCTCGGGACGAGCCCGATCGTCAACCTCCATGTCCACTACGACCGCCGGGTGCTCGACGACCCGCTCGCCGCGGCCCTCGACTCGCCGCTGCAGTGGATCTTCGACCGCACGTCCGCGTCGGGTGCCACGACGGGACAGCTCGTCGCGATCTCGCTCTCGCATGCCATCGCCGAGATCGACTCCCCCGTCGCCGACCTCCGGGCCCGGTACCTGCCGGAGCTCGAGGCGCTCCTACCGGCAGCCCGCGGCGCCGAGGTGCTCGACTTCGCCGTCACCCACGAGCCCCGCGCGACCTTCCGGGTCGCTCCGGGAACCGCGCGGCTGCGGCCCGGAGCGACGACTCCGCTCGCCGCGGTGTACCTCGCGGGCTCCTGGACGGACACGGGCTGGCCGGCGACGATGGAGAGCGCCGTACGAAGCGGGTTGACCGCGGCCCGCGCGGCCCTCGCGAGCGAGCAACGCAGAGCCCCTGCCGCGGCGGTCGCCTGATGACTATCGCCGCCGATCGCACGGTCGATGCGGCCGAGGAGGCGCTCACGCGCGCGACGCGCAACCTGCTCGGGCTCCAGCAGCCCGACGGGTTCTGGAAGGGCGAGCTCGAGACCAACGTCACGATCGACGCCGAGGACATCTTCCTGCGGCACTTCCTGGACCTGCTCGACCCGAAGGCGGTCGCACAGAGCGCGAAGTGGATCAGGTCGAAGCAGCGGCCCGACGGATCCTGGGCCACGTTCCACGGCGGCCCGGGCGACCTCTCGACCTCGGTCGAGGCCTACGTCGCGCTCCGGATCGCGGGCGACCCTGCCGATGCCGAGCACATGTCGCGCGCAGCGGAGTTCGTCCGCGACGCGGGCGGCGTCGGCGCCTCGCGGGTCTTCACGCGCATGTGGCTCTCCCTGCTCGGACTCTGGTCGTGGGAGACCGTGCCCGTCCTGCCGCCCGAGCAGATCCTGCTGCCCGTCCGCGCGCCGCTCTCGATCTACTCGTTCGGCTGCTGGGCCCGGCAGACGATCGTCGCGCTCTCCGTCGTGACCGCGCTGCGACCGTCGAGGCCCGTCGGGATCGAGATCGACGAGCTGCGAGGCGACGGCCGGCCCGCAGCTCCCGCGGACGACTTCTGGGGGCGTCTGTTCGTGCTCCTCGACCGCGCCTGCCACATCTACGGCCGGCGCCCGGTCGGGCCGCTCCGCCGGCGGGCGCTGCGGATCGCGGAGCGATGGATCGTCGAGCGGCAGGAGCGGGACGGCTCCTGGGGCGGGATCCAGCCGCCGTGGGTCTGGTCGATCGTCGCGCTCCGCGCCCTCGGCCATTCCCTCGAGCATCCTGTGCTCTCCCGCGCCCTCGCCGGCCTCGAGACGTTCACGATCGTCGACGGGAAGGGCCGCCGGATCGAGGCCTGCCAGTCCCCGGTGTGGGACACGGCGCTGTCGGTGATCGCGCTCCTCGATGCCGGGGTCGAGAGAAGCGACCCCGCGATCGCCCGCGCCTGCGACTGGCTCGCGCGGCAGGAGGTCGGGACGCGCGGCGACTGGGCGGTACGCCGGCGGAGGCTCTCGCCCGCGGGTTTTCCGTTCGAGTTCGCGAACGAGAACTACCCGGACGTCGACGACACGGCCGTCGTCGTGCTCGCACTCCACCGAGCCGGCCACGATCCGAAGGACGCGACAGGTCGCGGGCTCGAGTGGATGCTCGGGATGCAGAGCCGCTCGGGGGGTTTCGGGGCCTTCGACGTCGACAACGAGAGCAGGCTCTGCGCGAAGCTCGCCTTCTGCGACTTCGGCGCGGTCACCGACCCGCCGAGCTCGGATGTGACGGCGCACGTCCTCGAGACGCTCGCGCATGCGGGGCGCGACCAGGAACGGCCTGCGCGGCGCGCGCTCGACTGGTTGCTCCGCGAGCAGGAGCGCGACGGCTCCTGGTTCGGGCGGTGGGGCGCGAACTACATCTACGGGACCGGCTCGGTGCTTCCCGCGCTCGCGGCCTGCGGGCTGCGCGACCACGAAGGCGTCGGTGCCGCGGTCGGGTGGCTCGAGCGGGTGCAGAATCCCGGCGGCGGGTTCGGCGAGGATCTTCGTTCCTACCGGGACCGGGCCTGGAGCGGCCGCGGGGTCTCGACGGCGTCCCAGACGGCCTGGGCGCTGATCGGGCTCGACGCGGCAGGCGCGGCCGACGGCGAGGCGGCCGCGCGCGCCGTCCAGTGGCTCGCCGAGACGCAGCTTCCGTCGGGCGGCTGGGACGAGCCGTTCTACACGGGCACCGGCTTTCCGGGCGACTTCTACCTCAACTACCACCTCTACCGGGACGTGTTCCCGGTCATGGCGCTCGGGCGGATCCTCGGACGGACGCGATGAGCTCGCTGCTCGTCCTCACCCCGCTCCGCATCGAGCAGATCGCGCTCGGCGCCGTGCCGGGAGCGCGTGTCCTCCGGACCGGGATGGGCCCCGCCCGGGCGCGCATCGCGGCGGCGCGGGCACAGGCCGACACCGCCTCGTGCGTCGCCGTCGCGGGCCTCTGCGCCGGCGCCGGGCCGGAACTGCGGACCGGAGACGTGGTGTGCGCGATCGTCGTGATCGGAGATGACGGTGTTCGCGTCGGCGTACCGGCGAGCGAGCAGCTCGCGGAGGGGCTCCGGCGACGGGGCTTCCATGTTCATCTCGGTGCGCTCTACTCGGCCTCGCGGATCCTCGGCCCCGACGAGCGACGCGCTCTCGCGCCGGAGATCCTGGGAGTCGACATGGAGTCGGCGTGGCTCGCCTCAGGGTCGGCCGGAAGGCCTTTCGCGGTCGCTCGGGTCGTCGTCGACGAGGCGGGACGCCGGCTCGCCGACCCGCGGATGGCGATCGCGGGGCCGCGTGCCCTGCGCGCTCTTCGCCGCCTGGGAGGAGGCCTCGCGGAGTGGGCCTCGACCGCCGCAGCCCCCGGCCCGGAAGCCGACCGTGCGGCGGCCGGAGACGTCCTGCCCGCAGAGCCGTCCGAGCCCCTTCCGGCCGCGTCTCGGGGAGACGGGTGTTGATCGTTCGTGACGTTTCCGTCACGGTGACTGTCCCCGGACGTCGGAGAGCGGCAGCCGCTCCGTGCAAGGATTCCGCGGCTGCAGTGCCGGATCCGTCACACTTCCGTGACGGTGACTGTCCCCGGCCTTCGCCGGTCGGGCCAGTGGCCTGAAAAGACCATGTCGGTTCCGCTCCGCCAGAGCCTCACCGTTGCGCGCTACCTCGCGCGCCAGCGGCTGCGCCGGAACGACAAGTTCCCGCTCCTCGTCGAGCTCGAGCCGCTCTTCCAGTGCAACCTCGCGTGCTCGTTCTGCGGGAAGATCCAGCACCCGGAGCACATCCTGAAGAAGCGGATGCCGGTCGAGACGGCGCTCGCCGCGATCGAGGAGAGTGGCGCGCCGATGGTCTCGATCGCCGGTGGCGAGCCGCTCGTGCACCCCGAGGTCCACGTGATCGCGCAGGAGCTGATCAAGCGCAAGAAGTTCGTCTACCTGTGCACGAACGGGATCCTGATGAAGAAGAAGCTCGATCTCTTCGAGCCGTCCCCGTACTTCGCGTGGGTCGTCCATCTCGACGGGATGCAGGAGCGCCACGATCGGTTCGTCGAGCGCGAAGGGACGTTCGAGAAGGCGGTCGACGCGATCCGCGAGGCGCAGGCGCGCGGGTTCCGGATCAACACGAACACGACCTTCCTCACGACCGACACCCCGAAGACCGTCCGCGACGTGCTCGACTTCCTGAACGACGAGCTGAAGGTCGACCAGATGATGCTCTCACCGGCCTACGCCTACGAGAAGGCGCCGGATCAGGAGCACTTCCCCGGCGTCACGCAGGCGCGCCGCCTCTTCGGCGAGGCCTTCGCAGACGGCCGCCGCAAGCGCTGGCGCCTGAACCACACCCCGCTCTTCCTCGACTTCCTCGAGGGCAAGGTCGACTTCCAGTGCACCCCGTGGGGGATCCCGAGCTACTCCCTCTTCGGCTGGCAGCGCCCGTGCTACCTGATGGCCGACGGCTACACCGCGACCTACAAGGAGCTCATCGAGACGACGGACTGGTCGAAGTACGGGCGCGGGAACGATCCACGCTGCGACAACTGCATGGCCCACTGCGGCTACGAGCCGACCGCCGTCCTCTCCGCGACGAGGTCGCTACGCCAGGCGCTCCGCGCGATCGTCGCCGGATAATCGCTCGAGGCCGATTCGGCCGGGATCACATGCAGGGAGAGACCGACGGTCGCGTCAGTGCGAAGCCGTAGACAGAGGCGCCCTGCGTGAGGATCGACGTGACGGCGTTCGCCCCGGTCGGGGTCGCCTTCGCGCTGTAGCCGGCGCATGAGAGCCACGTCGTCCCGTCGCCCGGCCCGGCGTTCGGGTTCGCAAGCGTCTGCCCGATGCGAAGCCCGGCCGAGGTATGCCAGCCGATCGGGCTCCCGAGGGTGAAGACGGCGACCACCTTGTTGCCCGCGAACTGGACGCCGGCGCCGACCGGGTCGGCCGGGGGTGGGTAGAGGTAGCACCACATCGCCTGCCCGTATCCGGGGCAGCGCGTGAAGTGGGCGCCCCAGAGAGCGCGCACCGTGGCCGTCGAGTCACCGAGATGGACGCCTGCGAGGCTCCGCCCGGTGACCAGGATGCCCTGATGCGGCAGCGCCGCGACGTGCGGGACGGCAACCGCAGAGGCTGTGGCCGTTCTCGCCGCCGGCCGGCCGCCGGAGAGCGCGGCGACCGTCGCGAACGCAGTTCCGGCTGCGAGCGCGAGCCCACCTGCGATGCGGAGCGACATCGTCGCGATCCGGACGGCAGGAAACGGACGCATCGCACGAGAGCGCACACGCGCCGGCGCGTCGAGCAGCTCGCCGACGACGGCCTCCACCGGCCGGAACCGTCCGTCGAGCTCGAAGGAGTCGACGAACAGGAAGCGCGGGAGCGGCGCCTCGCCGTAATGGGCCCCGACGGCGGCGCCACGATCGCCGTCGAACCAGATCAGCTCGAACCCGTGCCGGCCGAGCCGCTCGAGCTCGCGGAGCTGCGTGGGCGAGCCGGCACCCCAGGTGATCACGATCCCGCGGTCCGCCGCGATCGCGGAAAGCCGGTCGGGAAGGTCGGCCTCG